>NZ_JBGSXS010000432.1:0-9303 GCF_041751335.1 Aquiflexum sp. | reverse complement strand
GCGCTCGGGAACTTTCACAGATCAAAACGGCGCAGGAAGTGCGGGAACGGCTTCAATCGGGTCAGACAGTCAAGGAACTGTATTTCTGGCATTCAACAGTGCTTTCAGGACGGCTTTGGGAACAGGTACTGTAACCGTGTTCCTGTCTACTTCCGATACATTTACCCCTGATCCGGCAAATGGCAATCCCAATTTATTGTTGGTCGGTCCTGTTCGAAATGCAGGGGAAAACTTCTTTAGGATAACGCCTGGAACAGATTTAGGAAAGTATTCCCATGTGATCCTTTGGTGTGGATCGGTCGGAATTCCATTTGGAAATGCAAGGTTGCAATAATTAACCAACAGCATCCCGGTGTACATGGGATGCTTAATTCTCCAATTATGAAAAATATAAAATTCTTCCAGATTTTGGCACTGGTGTTTGTTGTCCAGGAAGTCAGTGGTCAGAGCGGATGGACCAAATCAAAAGGGGAAGGTTTTTTCCAGACCGCATTTTCTACTTTTAATTCCAAAGATTACTTCACCCTTGATGGAGAAAGGCTGGTTACCAACAGGTTTCACCAGCAAAGCATTGTCTTTTATGGGGAATACGGGGTAACGGACAAATTTACCATCATTACCAATTTGCCTTTGCAGAACTTCAATGGTTTTGAAACTACTGAAACTGTTTCAGGCCTTGGAGACCTGAGATTGGAATTCAAACATGCTTTGTTGAAAAAATATTTTCCATTGGCCATCAGCGTCGCTCCGGAAATCCCGACAGGCAAGGCCAATAATTTTGCAAACAGCAAGGTCAATGATTTTGAAAGAATCAATCTTCCGAGCGGCGATGGAGAATTCAACGTCTGGACTACTTTGGCTACTTCATTTGCTTTGGGGGATTTCCCATTTTACGGATCCCTATTTGGGTCTTACAATTACAGGACACAATATGACGGGATTTCTTTCAGTGATCAGATTGCTATTGGGGTGGAATTGGGCTATAAGATTGCTGATATAGTTTGGTTCAATTTACGAATGAATGGCCTGACCTCAGTTGATGAAATTACCGAAGTGACAGATTTTGTAAGGGGTGACGGCACAGAATACACGAGCTACAGTTTGGGTCTCAGCGCTCCGGTCTATAAGGAGTTTCATTTAAGTCTTACATACCGCAATTTCAATGACCTTCTGTTCCAAAGAAAAAACATCTACTCAGGGGGAGTCTTTGGAATTGGTGTCTTTTATAACCTCAAACCTCCTACAAAATGAATGACATCAATAAAATATTAGACTCTACCACAGAAAAAAGGACCTATCCCATTGGTTTGATGTTTCTGCCATTCAAAAAACTGGGGAAATTCCAAACTCTTTACCATCAGGGGGATTTGGCAAACAAGCTTTTCCTAGTCAAAAGCGGTTCTGTAAAACTTTGTGAATTAGTTGTGTCCGGTAATCAGGTTATCCATGACATCAAGACTGAAGGACAAATATTCGGAGAATGGGATGCCTTATTCCATCCTGATGTGTATTTTAATAAATCTGCCATTGCACTTTCTGATACAACCGAAATCCATTTTATCAAGCTCTCGGACATCAATTTTGACAATGTTCCCAACTTGGTTTCCGGTATTTCAAACCTTGTTTTGGAAGATTTCAAAAAAATAAAACTCCGGCACCAAAGGCTATTAAATAACAATGCCGCTTATCGTATCAAAGAAACGCTCCTAAACCTTGCCCATAAAGCAGGTCAGAAATTTGGAGATGAAACTTTGCTGAAAATATGGTTGTCTCACGATGACATTGCAAAACTTGCGGATACCAGTCGGCAAACAGTAACAGCGGTCATGAATGAACTTAAAAACAAAAAGAAAATCATTTATTCAAGGGACCGGATTCTATTCAGAAGCCTGTCAAATTTTCACAATTAAACAAATTCAACATGAAAAATTTAAGCATGATTTTAGTTTTAATGACAGCTTTTCTGTTGTCTTGCGATAACATGTCGGAAGACATTCCGATGGATGATCCTGTACTGGTCACAGGTCCGCTAGAAGTGCTTAAGAGCGGTACCTTATCAAACCAGAGCGGAGCAGGGACTAGGGGGACCGTTCAACTTGTAAAAGACCAGGCGGGAAAATTTTATATTTCCCTGAGTGAAAATTTCACGACAAAGTTTTCTACAGGTACAGTCACTGTTTACCTATCTACCTCTTCTTCATTGAGATTAAATGAAAGCGGAAGTTTCCAATTGTTAGGATTGGCAAACAAGCCAGGTGCGCATTTTTATGAACTTCAGGGCAATAAAGACGATAAGTTTACACATGGTATCATCTGGTGCGGAGCCGCCGCCATTCCTTTTGGAAATGCCCTACTGGAATAACATTTTGTTTGGTTTGTTTATTTGTCAAAATGGGGGATGAGGATTCATCTCCCTTTTTTGTTTATTTCAAGAGAGGGTTTAATTAATTGGCTTGCATTGGATCAAGTTCAAAAACAAATTCGGTAAAAGTGGAAGAATCTGAGAAGACCTGAATGTTTGAATTGTGGACTTCCAATATTTTTTTGACTATTGCCAAACCCAAACCAGCGCCTTCAATTCCTTTTTTGTCCCTATCGACCATATAATACCTTTCAAAGAGTAAACCCAAATCTTTCTGGGGTATTCCCGAACCTGTATTTTTGATACTCACACAGACTTTGTAGGTGGTCTCGCAATAAAAAGCTTTGAGGGTTATCTTTCCGTTTTCAGGAGCATATTTTACTGCATTGTCAATAAGGTTTTGGATCACCCTATCCAATAAATAAAGGTCTGCTTCCACCACAGGAAGTGATGGGGAAATGTCTGCAACAAGGTCTATTTTTTTGGCTTTTGCCAAAAGTTCAAACTTAAGGCAAGCGTCAAAAAGCAATTCCTGAATTCGGAAAGGCTCTAATTTCAACTGCATCTGACCGGATTCCAGTTTGGACAGCTCAAATAAATCCGCCACCAGATTGGTGAGCCTGTCTGAGGAATCAGAGATGATTTTCAGGTATTGCTCCCTTTCAGATTCAGTGATCTGATCACCCTTGATCATCATGGTTTCCACATATCCGTTGATCACAGCCAAAGGATTACGAAGGTCATGGGATACATTTGCGATCAATTCCCTCCTCAGGCTATCCACTTTTTTGAGTTCGTCCATATTACGGAGGATATTGTCTGCCATTTTGTTGAATGTGGAAGCAAGTAAGGAAAGTTCAGAGTTGGTCTTCATCTCGGGGATTCTTACCTGAAGGTCTCCATCTTTAAACTTACTTACCGTTTTGACTATTTCTCGAAGGTTTTTTGTCAAAAGCGCTGTCAATAACATGGAAATGAACAATGAAATTACCATTGTTATCAAGAAAGAATTCAATGTCAATTTGAGCCAATAGCTTCCCAATAGACCTGCTGCTACTTCTTCAAATTTTTCACTTGCCAAGGTGATGTATACATACCCCAAAAGTCTGCCATCTTCCATGACCTCTGTGGCAGAAAATATAGTCTGATAGCCATTTGCCCTAGGGTCATCTCCTAAAATGAACTTAGATCCTCGTGATTCTATAAATTCTTTTACAGGTTTGACATCTACCCTTTTAAGTTTGACCTTGGAATCCAAAACCACAAATGAAAGGATCTCACCTTCAGGATCTAGAAGAAATACTTCAATACTTGGATTGACAGCCATCATGGAATGCATGATTACACCCAAGGCTTCCTCATTTACCTCTCCGTTTTTGAAAGGGGGAGCTTCTTTGACCAGATATTCAGCGACTGAAGCGTTCAATTTTTGGGTAGTTTCCAAAAAATAGTTTTTAGAAGCAATTGTTGTAATCAGGATGTAGGCAAAGCCCACCACCATCATCACAAGGGTGAAAACTAAAGAAATTCTCCAATATAGACTTTTCATACAAACATATTTTTATTGTCAAAAGGGTTTTACCATTCGTCATTAAAGCGGTAACCGATGCCCCAGGTTGTCAATATAAAGTTTGGATTATTGGCATCAATCTCGATTTTTGATCTTAAACGGTTGATATGGGCATTGACGGTGTGTTCATAGCCACTGAAGTCATATCCCCAGATCAGTTCCAAAAGCTCCGACCTGCTGTAACTCCTGCCGGGACTTCTGGCCAATAGCATAAGCAGGTCAAACTCCTTGGGAGTAAGGTCAATTCTCTTTTGGTTTAATAAGACTTTCCTCCTTTTTTCATCTATCTCCAAGTTTTCAAACCTTACGGCATCCTCATTTTTATTGCTCAAAAGAACAAATTGGTCCTGCCTTCTCATAATGGCTTTTACCCTCGCAATAAATTCCCTGATTTTGAAAGGCTTGGTGATGTAATCATCAGCCCCGGATTCCAATCCCATCACTTTATCAATTTCTTCGGATTTGGCTGTGATCATCAGGATAGGGGTAAAATTATCCAATGCCCTAAGCTTTTGACAGATGCTTATGCCGTCCATTTCTGGAAGCATGATATCAAGGATTATCAGGTCAAACAAACCCGAGGAGGCTAGTTCATACCCAAGCCGGCCATTATTCGAAATCTGAATATGGTATCCCAAGTCCTTGAGGTGAATCTGAATCAATTGGCTGATATTTGGGTCATCTTCGACTACCAGTACCTTTTTCATAAGTGACATGTTGTAAATACCGATAAAAGTAAATCGAAATATTCACGAAAGTATCACGAAGTGAGTTGATAGTATTTTTCTTCCCATTAATTATCCAAGACAAAAAAGAACCTGTCGGTTTTCAACAAAAGAAGTCGATAAAACAAGGCGCTGGTTTGCTACATATATTTGGCCTACAGGTTTCTGATAGTATCAAGATTAGAATGAATGAACGAGGCCTCAACCAAAAAAATCTCTCAGAATTACTTGGAGTAAGTACCTCAAGAATCAGTGAATATTTAAATGGAAAAAGTGAACCGACTTTAAAAATAGCAAGGAAAATAAGCAAAAAATTGGATATCGATACTGCTATTGTGTTGGGTGTTTGATAAAGTTGATATCCCAATATTGGTTAATTTTCACCTTCCATAAAGTCTTTTCTCATCATTTTTTTAATGATTTAAACATAAAAAGAGACTGCCCTTACTCTATAAAGACAGTCTTCTTTTTCATTTATTAATCAAGAAAATTAATTCAGAGCTGGTTAAATATAAATTCCTGCCATCTTCGGTCTCCCGTCTTCCGTCCCATTAAATATGGAATTCATGTAAATGGCAAAATTCATGCTAACCACACCAAACCCCTACTTCACTTCTTTCAAAGAATTATCGATCAACAATTTCAAATGATCCTTATGGGCTTTGGAGGATAGATTCCCGCCAGCATTGTTTGCCTTGCCCTTGATATAATTTAAGTTATACAAGGCCGCTGATTTGGCTAGGTGGTTGTACCTGTTGCTAGAGGTTCCTGAAACCATCCCTTTGAGCGTATTCACATACTCCATCTGAAGGTTTTGTCTGAAGGAATTGACATTTCCATTGATATCGGCATCAAATATGGCTTTGGTCAGGTCGTTCATGTATGTTGCCATGTTGTATTCATTGCCATACAATTCCGAATCCACCATTCTCTGCAAGGTATTGGGATGGGTCAAATGTGCCAATACATTTTTCTGTGAGTTCAATACCTGCTGATGGATTTTGGGATCTTCGGTTCCTGAAATAAAATCAAAACCTCTTCTTTGTCTTGCGAGGTAATTGATCAGGTCTTCAGGGATGTCATAGGCATTGGATGCAAACATATATTTGCTCAATGCTGACATTGCCCTTTTTTGATCCTTAAGACTAACGGGAGTATAAGGTTGTGTCGCGCCTTCCTGTCCTGCCATTGCCCGATCAACATAAACACCACCAATAAACCTAGACATGACGCTACCTGCGGTGCTATATTGATTCATCAACACTCCATAAGCCTGTACCAGTTCCTGATAAGATTCACCGTCTTTGGTATATTTTTCTTTGATTTCCTTCATGAGATTTTTGGAAGTTTCCATCATATGGATAGAATATCCTATCTGATCATTTGAAAGGTCACCTATCATCACTCTTGGATCAATGGCTTTACCCGGAGATCTCATATCATCAGCATCGTTACCGAAAATCAGTTCAGGTTGGGTGGATTTGGCCAATATAACATCCAATTCATTTGAATTCTTGACTGGCGTATATCCAAATTCAATTGCCCATAGATCATAAGGACCGACTGTGGTAGTGAAGTAATGACCTTGGGTTTCTTTATCAGGAGAAAGGTTGATGGCCAAATAATCCATGACAGAACCTGTTAAGGCTTTTCCTTCAATGAAGTTTTTGTCTGCCAATTGTGCAGGTGAATACAATTGAGAAGCTTTCATATTATGGTTCAATCCCAAAGTATGTCCCACTTCATGCATCAACAATTCTGACATGGCTTCCATTTTCATACCTTCCATTTCAAGATCAGAAGCGCCGCTTGCGCGTAAAAATGCCTGACCAAACATCATGTTGTTCTGCAAATGTGCCCCTACAGTACAGAAATACCCGTTATGCCAAGTTCCAAATTCACTCTCAGTTGCGGTTTCTTCACCGAAAAGCCTGTCATAAACCACCCTATTGGTATGGTACACAAACTCCAACATGATATCAGATCCTAAAATCTGTCCGGTTCTAGGATTGACGAAACTCGGGCCGTAGCCTCCAAATGGAGGATTCGGTGAACTAGTCCATCTTAACACGTTGTACCGGATATCGCCTGCATCCCAATCGGCATCATCCGGTTGGATCATCACTTGAACAGCATTTTTAAAACCTGCCCTTTCAAAAGCTTTGTTCCATTCTAATACCGCGTTCATGATCGTCGGTCTCCATTCAAGTGGGGTTGAATTCTCTATCCACCATACTATCGGTTCAATTGGATCTGATAAGGCTGCACTCGGATCTTTTTTTCTCAAATCCCAACGATGGATCAAATCCCTGTAGGGAGTCGGACTGCTTGAAGTCATGTCGGTGACTTTCGTAGTAAAAAACCCAACCCTTGGATCATCAAATCGTGGTAAGTATCCATTGTCAGGTAATTCTATCATACTATGATATACTTTTATGGAAACATTCCTTCCATCTGTTACTGCCTGGGATCCACCGTTTAGAACAGATGGGTTTGAATAAACATACTCAACCGCCAAATCAGTGTTTTTCTCATAATTTCTTACTGCAATTACTTTGGTCTTTTCACTGTCCAGATTCCCCAATTTAAAAGAGGTAGGTGATTCACCTGGATAAGACGGCCTTTTGATCTGCGAAAAAGTCTCTTTTAAAAATAAATTATCTGCCTTGATCAGTATAATACCCATCTCAGCATCATCAAACTCTATTTTAGCACTTGCCATGATTCCTGAACTAATATTGGCATCAGCTGAACGGCTTAGCGGGTTATCAGCATCAAAGTAGTAGGACGTATTTTGACTTACGAATTCAACCCGATTGAAATACCTTTCGATTTTGAAGATTTTATTCTCCCCATAAGCCCCTCTGAAAGTACCAGCTTCAGTAACTCCATCCCCAATTTGCGAGAAATACAGGTATTCATTTCCCAATTGCTCTTTACTGATCAACATTTTCAATTCACCACTTGTGGTATCCTGATAGAAAGTAAAAAGGCCTTCGAATTTTTTATGACCTTTTATTACATCTTCCAATTTCTTCTTTTCAGGTTTCCTTTCAGGTGAAGGGGTGGCAGTAGCGATGGTCTCTGCTTTCTTTTTTTTCTTTTGTGCATGTACATCATGTACAGACCCGAATCCTACAAACAGCATTAATATGGCTGAAAGGATAAATAGCTTTGTTGGTTTAATCATTGTTCTCTTTAATTGAAATTTCTTTGAAATATACAAATACTTTTAGAAGGAATATAACTGTATTTTATTAAATAGACTTATTAGAAATAAATGTTAGAAATTGGGAGTCCGAAGTTGACGAAGTTTGAACCTTTGAGGTCTAAAAAAGACCTCAAAGGTTTTTCCTTAATCCAAGCAAAATTTAAAATTCAAATTATGTAAAACTTTCAAATGGGTTTTGAGAATTTCAAGTTGCGTTACGGGTATACATAATACCTTTTCCGGACAAAATTGTTTAACCCGGATTATACATTAGAATAATTGAAAGGAAGGCTTAGATTCTGAATTTAGGAGAAGATTCCATCCATCCACGGTCTTTTTTTGACAGGTAATGAGATTTTCAAGACCTGTTTATTGGCATGATTGACTTTCCATGCCCCTGATGCAAAGCAATAGGATTTGAGTATTTTTAAGGTTGCCCTGTTATGGTGGTTGAGTGCAAAATGCCTGAATAGGCTCAAGAGATTATAGGCCACCATGATGACCCTAAATGAAGCTTCGGTAGCCCAAAAATTCTGCAGGCAAAAACCGCTGTTTGCACTTACCAGACCTATCTTTTTACCTTTGAGTGCCTGCTCAAAAGTCTCCTGCATAAAGAGCTTGCAACTGCTGCTGTCTGCAGTATTGCCGGGCCTTAACCATGCATTGGTGACCATGCTAGTCTGCCCTACAAAGGCCATCGGGGGGTGATGGGAATTCCTTCCCCTTTTATTGGGATTGTACCCTTTTGCGCTACCTTCCTGTTCTCCGTACCGGGTTATCACTGTGCTGTCAAAATCAACAGTGATGTTGTCAACCCCTATTTGATCAAAAAACTAGTTTTAAAGAACCAGGAAAATCTCTATGTTCCTCTTTTGGGAAAACTTCCCAAAAAACCTACTGTATGTACTCTGGGATGGCATCTGTTCCCAACCGAATACCGACTGGAAAACTTTGTCATACCTTAACCAGTCGCAGTGGATATAGCGGCTTGCCCCTGTCCAGATGCTAAGCCAGAATGAGGTCACTATATCAGAAGGGTCATATCCCCGGTCCGAGCCGGATTGAGGCAATCCAGGGTGCCTAAATACTTCTTAACTTTGTCTGATCAAGAAACCATTTCATAAGGCTCATGCCTCCAAAAGAGGTAACTGGCTTGTCAGAATATTCTATTGGTAGATTAACCATTTTGGTGAAAGTTGATCATACTAAAAATCGGGGTTTTTAGAACATATTCAAATATTTTCAAACCATTTTTCTATCTTATTGCATAATCACGATTTAACCCCCAAGAAACGCCAAAAGCCAGCATTGTGTGCTGGCTTTTTGATAATGTGGCGGCGGCCTACTCTCCCGGGTGTAACCCCAGTACCATCGGCGCTGCAGGGCTTAACTTCTCTGTTCGGGATGGGAAGAGGTGGGACCCCTGCGCTGGGCC
>NZ_JBGSXS010000431.1:0-8609 GCF_041751335.1 Aquiflexum sp. | reverse complement strand
GGTTTGAAGCACTCTTACCGATATTCTCCAATTCCTCTTTGGTCAAAGAGGCAGAACTTATCCGGTTACTTGATATCCCTGATAGTACTTCAGCGAGTTTCTCGGAAGTGATATTCCCGAGGTTAAGTGAATCACTTACGTTTGATGTGGTTGAGGTGATCTGTTGATTACTTTCATCCCATGATACTAAGTTGAACTGCTTGACGATATCCTCAGCATCAATATCCAGATCTGCATCCAGGACAACCATGTCGGCTTGAATTGAAATTATGGGTGAAGAACCTAGGTCAATTTCTTTTATCTTGAGTTGGTTATTGTCAGTGATGACAATTTGATTATTCATTTCAGCCCTCATGAGAATAAAATCCCAATAAGAACAATAATGCTGAACCAATTGACCAAATGTCACCTTGGTACTGTCGATGTCTTTCTTTAAACCAAACTTTGAGGCAATTTTTCCAAATGTCTCGCTATCCGTTGCATCAGTATAAATATTGGTGAACCTCCCTTTAGTCAGTTTGACCGCTTTGTCCTTACAAGTGATTTCCAGATAAGATTTACTTCTCTTTACTGCCATTCTCTGCGAAAGTAAAATTCCAGCATAAACAAGTTCCCTATAATTTCCATACCCCATTTCAATTTCGATTTCATTTCCAGGAACAAAATCAGAGCCTTCTGCATTTGAAAATGATTCGTTGGCAACCCCAAACACACCCCCGTCCAAAACACGGAACTTAGCAGTGGCAATCCTGTTCACCTCCTTTGAAACAGTAACTGACAGAATCTCTACGGTATCTTTAATTACACTTCCATTAATCTTAATGGAGAGTGAAATGGGGTCGGAGGATTCTTTGAGAATATCAGCCATAGGATTAGATTACCGGTAAAAAAATAATTTGGTCTCCAGGTTTGATATCCCTGAAATCATTCAGTTTATTGAATTGCGCAACCTTAATATAAAAACTACTGTCCCCATAAATCCGATAGCACATCAACGGAAGATTATCACCCGCTGCAACTGTTCTGATATGGGTAAGGTCAGATGAGTTTTTGCCTTCCTCCAAAGCTTTTTTCTCAGGGGAGACCGAATAGATAAATACAGCTTTGATCTCCGTTCTAAGTGGAGTACCATCTGTATCCATCATGGTATTGACCTGATCAAAAGAAAGCAAGCGGCCTTGGAATTCAAATTGGGTACCCCAAAAAATCTTAATGTAATTGGGTTCATGAATATCCCCATTGTATGTATACATCAGTTTTTTGAGTTCGTCAACTTGTTCATCCACTTTCTTTATTGAAATAATACCGGTACTGTCAAAAAAGAAGTTGAATTCATATTTTTCTGATCTTCCTCCTTTAAACTTGACTGTATCAGCACTGCTTCCAATAGGAGAGGTATTTGTAGAATAATTCAATTGTCCTTTTTTGGATGTTTTGTCAGGATTTACCAATACTTCATAATCTCCCAATTTATTTTTGAAATCAGGATCTTTGTAAGCAATCACCTTCACTTTATTTATCTTTCCTTCTGACATAAATTATCTATGGGTTTGATTTTGAAGTTTATCCAAAATTCTTTCAAAGCAATCCTGCTCAATATCTTTTTTCATTTGGGAAATTAATTCCTTCAAAGCTTCTTCCTCAATTTTCTTTTCTTCAAAAGGAGATTTATCATCTATCACCTCTCCTTTAATAATCAGTTCTTTGATAATGAGCGTCATCTTTTTACAAAGTTTTAGTGAATTTTCTGTATTTGAAAGTCAGCGTTTCAATGGCGAGTTCATTTTTTGTACTCCCTAATCCACCTAATTCCCACGATATGGGATAAGCCTGTTCGATAGACCACACCGCTAATGGAGTTACGATTTTTGTAGAACCTATTATAGCAGCTTTCGATGAAAGTAATCTTAGGCTGATATTTAAGGGTTTAAATTTAAAATTTTCGATGGCATCCCTGCACCATTTTTCAAGTTCGGATCCTTTCATCAGGCATCTTTTTAGGACTAAGTTGTCGTATTTTATGGATTTGGGAAGGTGGTGGACAAAAACATTGTCTCCACCTTCCCTTTTCTCCATTGTTTCCACCGTTACTTTCAATCCGGATACTTCCTGAAAACTACTGTCCATCTTTTTATTTCCATTTCCTAGAAATGCAACTTCAAAATAAAATGCAGTAGGTGGAACATACCCTGGTGTGAAAAAGCTAGTGGTTTCCATCAATATTAAGCATTTGCTATTGTAAGACCCTCATGTGAAATTTCAATAGTCTCGACTGCTACTTCATTGGCATCTGACTTCATATCTGTAGAACTGATTTTTGTGGGCCATGCGTTGGCTAAGGTCCATGTCATCGTCGGGTTTCCGCCTTCATCGCATAACTTGATGACTACGTTTTGACGTTCAACAGTATTCATTTTGATCTTATTGTACCAATCAAAAAACTTATTGTCTTTTACAAAAACTCCTTTTTTCATAGTCACATTGTTATTTTTGACTATTCCGGGCATATTGATTGTTGAGAATACCGGGCTGTTACCATGCCTGTATTCTATCGGCTGTGATGTTACTTCCAAACCGCTTACTTCTTGAAATGGAACGTCTGTTGCACTACCCAAGTCTACTTTGAAGTAAAATTTGGGTAGTGGCCAATTGCTGTCTTGTGCTTCTCCTGCCATGATTTTATATTTTTTAGTTTTTGTTAAATTTTAATTTTGTTTTGGAGAAAAATTGAGTGTTGTCAATTTTTCCAATAATTATGATTTTTGCATTTGTTGTTGGAAAGTGACCACTATAAATTCTGCAGGTCTGACAATGGCTAATTTCACTGAAACCAGCATTTTACCCTGAAGGATATCCAATCCTGTCATGGTACTCCCCAATCCAATCTGTACGTCAAACGCATCCTCCGGAGAAGAACCTGCCAATGCTCCTTGCTTCCATTTTTCAGTCAAAAAGTTGACGATCATACTTTTAACAGTAATCCATGTATTTGCATCATTAGGCTCAAATACATAGGATCTGAGTGCCAATTTGATAGACTGTTCCAGCATGATGATAGTTCTCCTGACGTTGATGTATTGCCAATCCAGACTGTTGCCATCCAATGTTCTTGCACCCCATACCAAAGTGCCAATCCCAGGAAACGTCCTTATGGCATTGATAGACTTTCCTGATGTTGCATCAACATTTAAATTTTCCTGTTCATCGTGTGTGATATTAGCAGAAGGTTTTAATACGCTGTTTAAACCTACATTGGCCGGTGATTTCCAAACTCCCCGATTGTTATCGACCATCGCATAAATACCTGCCATTGCTGAAGATGGCGGAAGCAAGTTCATAACTGCTCTGATTTCGTCTAAAAGATTCACATATGTTGGGCTGGTTGCCACTAAACCCAAATGATAATTCCGCTTTTTATTCTCTTTATAATTTGCAAACAATTTTATGGTTTCTTTCTGTTTTTCATTTTTCAGCAAAACATCTAATTTTTCCAATAGTTCCTTCTTTTTTTCATCAAAAGCAGCTTTATCGGTATCATACTGTGATTTATCAGTATCGTATTTTCCTTTTTCAGTGTCATACTTCACTTTATCTTCATCATATTTAGCTTTTTTAGCATCGTATGTAGACCTGACCTCGGGTGTCGCATCAGCCCCTGGATCGATAGGTTCTACAGGTTCCTTGGGAAGAATCGGTTCTTTTGGCTTTATTAAATCTTTTGAATTATCTGAAATTAAGGCCGCCTCTAATTCTGCCGATTTATCCTTTATAAAATTCTCAATAAATTTTCCTTCATTGATCGGGAATTCAGAGATCAATTTAAGTGCATCTTCCTCTATTTCAGGCAATAAAGTGCTGAGATCAGTTTCGATATTTTCAAATGTAACATCTCCTTTCTGGACAATATTTGTGTTTAACCAAGGATAATATGCAGCGGCATAGTTAAGGTATTCAGTACCTATTTTCTCTCTAAAATTGGTAATAATATCCACTTTAGGGTCACTTGAAACAGTTCGTGGTTCATAACCATTATGAATGTCCAGTATTGCTACTCTACTCTGCATTTTTGCACAATGTGCAAGTACTTTTTTATACACATCATAAGAAGTATCTTCCAACTTTACCACATCAGGAACTAAAACCATTGTGGGTTCCTGTTCCTTCAATAAAGTCAGTAAACCGGCTTCAAGGTCATCTTTCAACACTTCAACTACCTTATCATTTCCTTCTCCATCTTTTCCTCCATAAGTACCGACAGAAACAATATAGCATGTGCCTCCTCCATTATTAAAAAAAAGCTGAATGCCACGAAACATATAGGAATCATGATTTGGCAAATAATTGATTGCTCTTAATTCGTCTTTGATTGTAATCTCATTTTTGTCTCCCTCTTTGAGTGGATCGATATTAAATTTTGGAGAAAATCCCCCTCCAAACAGTCCTAAATATTCCGCAAAAGAGGTTATTCTAGTGGGAATATTTACAAGAGATTTTCCATTTCGAGAAGCCTTTTCCGTATACCCTATAAAAGCGGGAATAGCAGTAGCAACTTCAACAACGGATCCGGGAAAGGCGTTTTTTTCTTCAATGTAAACACCTGGTGTCATTAATGGTTGTGCCATGTTTGTTTTGGTTAAATGTGAAATGATTGTTTAAATAAAAATATGTGAATAAAGTTCTCCATTCGGGAATCCTTCCTGATGTATGAAATCAGGTGAGGCTCTCGGTAGGCTTTTGATGATAATTTTTTCATTTCTGGGATCCAAATCGGGATGTTCTACCAGTTGGAAATAACCAGAATTCAAATCCTGTAGCTTAATACTTTCAATGGATTCAAAACATCTGTAACTGCCCATGCCATTCAGTTCAATTTCTTTCTCTTCAAATGGAATGGTTTTCTTTTTGGTGTCTATGATACTGAGATTTTGAAATTTCTTATAAATGGGGTCAGTCAGGATATACCTCCATTTGGTCAATCTGCTTTTGAATTTGGCCGTAAAGTGAACCGAACCGTTTTCTTGGAATTGATTATGCAAATCGGCCGGATAAACTGTAAAGACCATATCCGGAGTTTTAAAAATTCTTTGAGGAAAAAAATAAAATGTTTGATTTAAATCTTTTCCCGAAATGGTATACAGCCCTTCTTCATAGGGCATATTTTGGAACTGACCGCCTGCGCTTATTTGCAGGACTTTTTCTCTTTCGTCAGTAAGGGTGTACTGTTCATTTATTGACAATCCACTTAAATTGATATTTCCCTGTCTAACCAGAACCAACGCCTTTTTATCCAAAAACTCTTCACTATTTAACCCCAATTCCTCAGGCTTTCCTAATTGGTATACTTCCTTATTAACCAAATATATCAGGGATTTTCCAGGAAAATAACCTTCCAAATCAGTGTAATTGAAGAAAAGTGGATCTTGAATTGAAAAATGGAAATGAATCGGATTCCAATCCTCTTTCAATAAAGAAATATCTCCAGTCAGAAGATGAAATCCATTGTTAATTGGCTTGATGATAAGATTCAGGTTATGCAATATTTTTTTTGATTCCAAGGAGACACTCAATTGAAAAATAGCCGGATCACTTTGCGCGAAATATCCATGCTTGATCTGAAATGTCGATATGATGGAAAAAGAATTCTGCATTTAATTTGTCACATTTTCATTGGTACCTGAAATAGCCGGAGTAATTTTGCTGATTGGAGAATCATCCATGACGACAAGGCCAACTTTATACAATACTGAAGGAAGTAGTTTTGCTCCGATTGAAGACCAGATATTACTCATCTGATCATAATTCAACTTACATAGCTCAAAACTCAGTTTTTCAATTTTATTGGAAAATCCCAAAGAAGCTGCGGGAAATAATATTCTGTTTTGCTGAAAATACCGGACGATAGCTGAAAGATAATTGAGGCCTTCAATATAATTTGGACCCCTGAAATTGGTACAGCAAAAAACATGAAGGTTCAAAAAAAGCGGCGCATTTCGTTCCGCAAAAGCGCCACCAGAAATGCCGCCCCTACCCCTTGAATTTTTCAGGGAAGTCTCTTCATCTAATTGTATAAGAAATAAAACCACTTTGTCCTCCACCTCACGAGAAGATGAGCCATCATTCTCCACCAAATTCGAAAGAACAACCTTATTTTCAGTTAAGGTAAAATTGTTTTTCAAATGCTGATTCAGAGAATCCCTAATATAAGTCAAGGTGATATCAATCATGGCTAAAAATGAGGTGGATAAAACCCGGATAACCGAATTTTTTATGTGTCTATATTGAAATTTAAAAAATATATGTTTTCAATCCTAACAATTTTACAAAACAAAAACTATTTTTATCATAAATTACAGTAAACACAATTTTTACAATTAAACTCTTAATTAAATATAATTTATTATGATTGAAATTATATATCTAATTCCACTACTAATTTTGATAATTGTCTTGTTTTTTGCAGTTATTTCTTTAAAAAATAACAATAGGTTTTTGGTGAAAAGCATTGAAAAAAAGGAATTAACAGTAAAAGAATTAGGAAAGAAACTTAAAGAAACTGAAGAAACTTTGGTAACGGCGGAAAAAGAAAAAACTGACCTTTCCCATCAATTAGAAATAAACTCAGAACTTCTCTCTCGGGAAAAAGACAAAAATGAAAACCTTCTGAAAGTGATAGAAGAACTGAAAAAAGTGAAGCCTGAAAAAGAAGAAGATGTGATCATTGAATATTTTTTAAAAACTAAAAAATAAGATTTTAATGCAGGATACTTTTACCTTGTTTGATTTTTTCAATTTTAATTCCTGCTAGAATATCTTCTTTTGATATCATGCGGTTCCCACGTTCCAATGCTTTCAGAGTACAAAAGTGCAGGACATTAATAATGGAAGCTCCTGTCAGCTCAAACTTTTCGGACAATTCCTCCAGATCAATCCGCTTTTCAAATTGAAACTCATCGGTGACTGCATTTTTCCAAAGGATCAACCTTTGTCTATAGTCCGGGATTTCAAAATCCAGGACCAATTGGAATCTCCTGAAGAAAGCTTCATCGATATTGTTTTTGAAATTGGTACACAAAATGACCAAGCCATCAAAATCCTCAATACGCTGCAAAAGATAAGATACTTCCTGATTGGCATACCGGTCATGAGAATCGGTGGTTTGGCTTCTTTTTCCGAATAAGGCATCAGCTTCATCAAAAAACAATATCCAGTTTTTGTTTTCCGCCATATCAAAAACCTTAGAGAGGTTTTTCTCTGTCTCCCCAATATATTTGGAAACGACCATGGACAAATCGACCCGGTAGACATCCATTTCGCAGGATTTACCCAGCAAACTAGCGGTGAGTGTTTTGCCTGTTCCCGGAGGCCCGGTAAAAAGCACCTTAAACCCACTTTTGATTTTCTTGCCGAATTTGAAGTTGATTTTCAATTCCTTGCCAAACCGTAGCCAATTTTTGATTTCTGAAATTCCTTCCGTGACGGGAGAAGACAATACCAGGTCGTCCCAATCCTGCTGCGTGGTGATTCTCTTGGCCGGAAAATCCATATCAAAATCAGGTTGGTACACCTCTCCTGTAGTCAATAGCGAAAGGTACTCCCTGTTTATCTGCAAAGAACCACTGAGCATAGGTTCTCCGGGAACAGACCTGTCGAGATAGATGATTTTTTCTCTGACCAAAAAATGGTCTTTATCAAAAAGCCGCATCAAAGAAAACCGCTTGGAAAGATCCGTTCCTGCCAATAAAAATATTGCCGTCTCGCCTGTTGGCAAAAAACCTTTATGCCTTTCGGCTTTCCATCCACCAAATTCTGTAAATGGTATATCAAAATTCTCATTTTTTAAATGTAAAATATCTAGAATTGAAGGTCTTATATGGGGAATTAAAGAAAGGATAAGGACCAATCTTTCTTCCAGCACCATATTGTATTTCTTTACCAAACTGGCATAGTCAGAGGAATCATTAAGTAAATCTGGCAGCACAATACGGGAGAGTTCTTCTTCTTGAGATGATTCTTCAAAAGTTATTTTGCCACGTAGCATCAATATTTCCTGAAACCAATCCAATTCTTTTTCCAAACTCAAAGAATTGTTTTGATTTTTGATTTTTGATGAATAATTATTTTTATTATCAGTTATTTCCATAAAGTGAAAAATCAGGATGACTCAAGTCAACAAGTTAGTCACTAATTAAAGTAAAGAAAAATCTACTAAATTTTATGATTATTTTGCCAACAAAAAAAGCCCACATCTCTGTGAGCTTTCTTTCTGTCGGAGTGACTGGATTCGAACCAGCGACCTTCCCGACCCAAGTCGGGACACGCTACCAGACTGCGCAGTGGGTCGTGTACTGAAATAGGTTGACACAATTTAATTAAAAATTGTAAACCTATAATAGGACAAAATGCGTGAATCAGAAAAATTCTCCGAAGATTCCAGGAGAAAAATCGTCATGGAAGTACTTTCAGGTACTTTGACCAAAGAACAGGCAAGGCATGTTTATGGAATTAAAAGCAAATCCGCTATCTTGGAATGGATGAGGATTTTTGCCGGTCTTGAAAGAAGAGTTCCGAATGATCCTCTTCCGATTTTAAGAAACATGTCAGTAGAACAG
>NZ_JBGSXS010000430.1:0-3143 GCF_041751335.1 Aquiflexum sp. | reverse complement strand
ACATGTGGATCGTGGCTGATAACCTTAGAAAAGGTGCCGCCACCAATGCCGTTCAGATTGCAGAATATCTGATGGAACACAGCATGGCTTAATATTTCATTTTAATAATAAGGGATTATTCATGCCATGACTTTGAGTCATGGCATGAATATCATCCTCAGTCATGGTATGAATAAAAGAAAAGTATGACTCTCGCCATTTATTCAGCATCATTAAAACAATTTGTGCAGGACCACCTAGCGGAGGATCCTGCACAATTGCTTTTTGCCCATTCCGGACAAACTGAATATGATCTAAAGGCGGCTGTGCAGCAGATTCAGGCGAGACAAAAAGCAAAACATAAGCTACCCACTTGGGCTGCCCATCCAGATCTGATTTTTCCTTCAAGCCTTTCACTCGAACAAGCCTCCTCTGAGGAAACTGCCAGATTTAAGTCAGGGATTCTACCAAAGGGAAAAAACATGATTGATTTGACAGGGGGATTTGGAGTGGATACTTTTTATTTGGCTAATAAATTCGAAAACGCAATCTATTGTGAGAGAAATCAAGAACTGTCAGCAATAGCCGAGCACAATTTTAATCTCCTTAAACCATGTAAATTTGAATTCTATCAAGGTGATTCTATTGAATACCTTTCACAGTCAGACTCAACTTTTGATCTGATTTTTGTAGATCCTGCCAGAAGGGGAAATCACAACCAAAAGCTATTTAAACTCGCAGACTGCGAACCAGATATTGTCAGCCATTGGGAGCTTTTGAAATCCAAAGTCCAATCCACCTTGGTCAAAGCCTCACCCATGCTGGACATCAAGCAAGCACTCAACGAAATACCGGATATCCAACAAGTATGGGTGCTTTCTGTAAAGAATGAAGTGAAGGAGATATTGCTTTATTGGGAAAAAGGGAAAGAAAATAATGAAAGGTTTATCCATGCGGTCGATTTGCAGTCAAGCGGCCCTAAGGAATTTTCATTTACCTATGAAGAAGAGGAATCAAGCGAAAGCATTTTTGGGGAAGTCTCCAAATACTTGATCGAACCCTATTCCCCGATTTTGAAAGCAGGAGCTTTCAGGAGTTTTGGGAAAAGATTTGGATTAAAAAAGCTCCACCCCAATTCACATTTATTTACCTGCACGGATTCTCCCAAAGATATCCCAAGTAGGATTTTCGAAGTCATCCAAGAAATCAACAATCCCAAAAAAGAACTTAAACAGCTCTTCCCGACAGGAAAAGTCAATGTCATTACCCGAAATTATGCCTTATCTGTAGATGTGCTCAAGAAGAAATATAGGCTTAAGGATGGTGGGGACAGTTTTTTGATAGGGACGAAAGTTGGAGAGAGGTATAGGCTTTTTTATTGCAATTTATTGGGTTAGGTATTCTTTGCCGTCGTCAGTGTCTCCACTGATGACCCTCCTATTTTCGCCGTTGTCAGTGTCTCCACTGACAATCCTCCTTTTTTGGTCGAATCCGTATTATTATTATTCAAACCCAACCTTGCCGACCCTGCTTGTTCTATCATAGCCATAAAATTGTTCTAAACCAAAAGGAAGTGAGTGAAGACACTCACTTTGGCGTTATCCGCTCAGCTTTCAGTAAATATGATACTTTGGCGTAAGTAAATGCACTTAATTTGGCTTTGACGCCGTCGTCAGTGTGGTTTGGCATAATCACAAACCCATAAATTTTGATCAATTGTTTGTCAGAGAGGTATTTTAAACTGGAAAGGATAATTTTTTTGTAACTACCTTCATTGAAGAGCGGAATCCAATTGTGGATGGTCGCAGTGAAAAAATAAATTTTCTCTAATTCCATAAAAAGTCAAAAATTGGTTAGGTCTAATTTAAAAAATTAATTCATCAGTGTGGTTAAATCTTAAAAAAATTAATTGGCACATCCAGGTAGGGAAGTGAGTCGAGACACTCACTTCGGCGTTAAGAATAAACCAACTAGTCAATCCTCAACCCTCATTTCAATCACCCTTTGATCCGTATTTCTGGATTTGAAAATTCCCAGACCATTTAAGATATTATTATAACCAAGAACTGGCTGGGATAGAAAATCTCCACGGTTGTAATACTGAAGATCAGCAGTATTGTAAAACATATAATAGGATTCTGAAACATGGGAGAAATTGATGGTGACTTCCAGGTCAATATCTCTGACAAGATTGGTTCTAAAGACAATTTCTGAATCTTGACCATTGAGTAAAGCATCATTAAATAACACAACATTCCGCATCAAATAATCCTTTTGGTAGATTGGATTGACAGGTTTGGGATATAAATCGGAACTATAGTAAAAAAGGGTGGAATCACCATTGGAAACTCGATAACCACTACCAAAAATCTTCCCCGACACTTCATAAAAATTACTTCCTGGAGGATCGTCAAATTTTATCGTCACCTCAACCAGGTCATGTCCTCCAATATTATCAATTGGACCTAAATTGACCATATCAATAGATTTGATATTTACTGATTTTGGAAATTCCTGAACACTGCTGATGCTAGGGAAGCCTTCTTTCTCCGCAACAATCTCATAGGTATTTCCTTCAATAAAAGTATAGCCACTGAGGTAATAAAAAGCTTCTATTTCCCAAGGTCTACCTCTTTTGATGTAGCCCATAGGAAAAATTTGTCCCTCCTGATCTTTGAGATAGACATTTGCACCTTCGACCAAGTCAAATTCTTGATTGAAATCACTACTCTCCAACACTCCTTTACTTTTGGACAGGAAAACTTTCAAAGTATCGGTAGGTTCCAATAAGGAATTAAAAACCATCAACGGTTCCTGTCCTGGCAATTCTACTTCAAGAAATTGCTCACAGGAAACCAATATCACAAAAATTGAATAGATAAAAAGGTTTTTGATCTTCATAATTAAAAGGTAAATCTATAAGATACTGATGGTACTATTGGGAAAAGACTGAACTGTCTGAGCTGATTTTTCTGAAGTTCATAGTTATAGCTGATATCCATATAAAATGGATTCAACCTACTGTATACATTGTAAATTGAGACATTCCAGGTTCTCACACCCCATTTTTTTGGTTTGTTGAAATTGATCCCTACATCCATCCGGTGATAACTTCGCATTTGGAAATTATTCCTAGATTCAAAATGGTCCAAATACAAGCCTCC
>NZ_JBGSXS010000429.1:0-14006 GCF_041751335.1 Aquiflexum sp. | reverse complement strand
GTTACTAAAATCATTTTGGTTTTGATGAAATTTTTTAACTTAGAATTTAATTAAAGAATGGATAATTTTTAACCTTTAGAAAGATGAATTCAAAAACTTTGATCCTGTTGTTTTTCCTGTGCTTTACCCTGCAACATGCTGTTTTTACCCAAAATTTTCAGGGAATCTACCAGACCACCGATCCGGAAAATCCTTTGGTTTTAAGTGTCTCCGAGCAGGGGGAGTTGCTTATGGGTAAACTTTACCAATCTGATTTAAGTTCCAAGGAATTCGTGGCCAGGAAAGCAAAAAGCGGATTTGCAGGTGTATTTGAGGTAGAAGGGGAGTCAGAGGAAGTTCATGGAATTCTTGACAAGAAATTCCTGACTTTGACTTTAAAAGCAGAGAATAGGACATTGGAAATGGAAAGGGTTTCCAAAGATTTGAATTATGATTTTTCAAAGGTTTTTGGAGAAGCTACAAATGCTTTAAGAGACAAAATCATTGGAGTTTGGATCCTTAAAGAACAGTATAAAACAGAAAATGGTGAGAAAGTAATTTCTGAATTGACAGGTAAAGATTATATGACAGCTTTCAATCCTGATGGAAAATATGTTTTGGATGTCAGAGGTTTTAGAGATGCGGAGAATAAAGCAAACAAAGAATTAAACATTCCACAGCATCTAAGGCCCAAGGCGTCAGATTTTTTTGAAATGTCACAGATGATGTCATGGAAAATTGTCGGAAATAATATTCATGTTTTTCCTACACAAGCTATCCCTGGTGTACCTACTCTAATTAGAAGTGTTGAATTTGAGGATGAAAAGATGATTCTCAAAAGTACTGAGCATGGGTGGATTGAGGTTTATGAGCGGAAGAAGTGAGAATATCTAGATTTGATTCTTTCATTTTTTTCTGTGGATAATCTTACAGATCTAAAAGCTTGATTAAGGGTTAAATTTAAAAATATCACATATAAACTTTGAAATAACATGACTTGAACTTTGAAATAACACGGATTTAATTTTGAAATAACACTACTTAAACTTTGAAATAACAGAAGTAGAATTTCGATTTGACATGCGGGGATTTAGTTTGAAAACTGAAAAAGTGAATAAAATAATCCATTTCAATTCTATGGTTTGAAGGGAAATAATTTCTATTGAAAACGGTAAGAGGGCCTTTTTTTATATCTTAATATCAATCAGTATCCATCAATATCCACAATCCTATTTCAATTATATTTCTACCCTATTTCCATCATATATCAATCAGAAGAACCCTCATCTTTATTAACAATCTCAAACTCCAAATCCGGCGGAAGTCCCTGAAATGCCAGGTAAATCTGGGCGGTGACCAACACATCCTTCAGACAATATTCACGGATTTTTTCAAGGTCTTTTTCATGGTAGTAGGCTTCATTGACCTGGGAACCGTCAATTCCTTCCTTGGAAGTAGGGATGTCAAAAATAGCTGCTAACAATTCCAACCGGGTATAGTGCTTGTAATCTCCGAATTTCCAAAGTTCGAGGGTGTCCAAATGACGGACTTCCCAAGGTTTTTTGCCAGCTATTTGTAAAGGTTCGGGAAGTGGAATCCTGTTGACCAAAATCCTGCGGCTCAAATAGGGGAAGTCAAACTCCTTACCATTATGTGCACAAAGTATCCATTTTTTTCTTTGGAGTAATTCTACAAATCCGGTAAGGGTATCATATTCCTGTTCCTCCCCATAGCTTTTGGTCCTGAATTCAAGTTTGTTTTCATCTTCCACAAAATGAAAATACCCCACACCCACACAGATGACTTTTCCGAATTCGGCATAAATGCCTGCTTTGTTGAAAAAAAGACTACCGGGTTCGATTTCCTCTTCTTTGGGTTGGATATGTTTTTCTTTTTTGAGCCATTCTTCCTGAAGTCTTGGAGGCAAGGCTTCCAAAGCTTCTTCCTGAGAGGCTGTCTCAATATCCAAAAAAAGGATGTCGCTCAATTCATTGAAAAAGTTTACCATAGTTGAAATAGTTTATCCGTGAAGGACTCCTTCCATTCCCAATTCAGGGATAAATGTCATGTTGGAGGGGTCCATACTGCCTTCTGTAAAGATAAACTTTTTGTCGAAAATCTGATCAAGGATTTAGTAACTTATCCAGTATTCACTCTGTAGGCGATTAGTTTTTCTAGAGGGCTAGAATAAAAAACCGTAATCATTAATTTTCTGTATCTATGGACTTTTTAGCCTTTACAATTTGTCTGACTAGAGGATCAAAATCGATTGGATTTTCAAAATTGTTCCTGTAGTGCAAATTATCTTTAACCACATCAAAATATCCCAAAGAATCCCCGTTGAAGGCATAGTAAAATACAGGATCCTCAAAAAAATCCAATACATAATCCTTACTCATATCACTGGAAGACCTCCAAAAAGTCAAAGTATCAATATCACCATTTCCATAGAATACATACGTGGGTCTTTCTTTAAACAAGCCTCCTGACAAAATAACTTTCTTTCCTTCAATCTCCATAACGGATATGGATTGATCCACCAATTGTCCCTCTCCACCTGAACCCGGCAATCCCCAGAATTTAAAAGTTACTTCTTCAAAATTTATTTCAGGATTCATTTCAAAATAATTTTCATTGTCTTCGTTTACCAATTCAAAGAAAAAAACAGGGAATTGGTGGGGTTGGAAATTCGGATCCTCTACAAATTCAGGAACACAGGACTCCAATGCTATTGCAAATGATAACATAATAAAACATTTTGCATTTTTCATCTTTTCAAGTATTTAAGAGTTGTCATTTGGTCTGTATAAACTTTTTGAATTATATAAAATCCACTTTTCAAGTTTAGGTAGAGGTCTTTGAACTCCTCCTCGGACTGAACCTCCATATTGAAATAAGAATAGGGGTCTATGATTATAATTTTGACCAGTTCTCTTTTGAAGGGCTCGTGCACTTTTTCTTTCTGATTGGGGGGTATTTCGTTAGTTGAATGAAAATCAACTCTTTGAATAGGTCCGCTACCACTTACATTTACTTGTATTTCAGCATATTTGCTGCATCCATACCCCGAAGCACTCACACTTAAAGTGTACGTGCCTGAACCTCCTGTGGTTACCTGTATGGTATGGGAACCTTGGCCAGACTGCATTGTCCAGCTGCTAGGTATGGACCATTGGTAAACGACATTGTCAATCACCTGAGTGCTGTAATTGAAGGTGGAAGTTGGACCTACTGATGTTGGACCCAAAATGGATATGAAATTACGGACATTGATGGGTATAGATACGGGAGGATATCCACAACCCTGGGGATAAACGGTTAATTCTTTATTGGTACCAACTGAATTCCCAAAACTGACTGTCAAGGTATTCGTTCCCTGACCAGAAACAATGGAAGTTCCTTCTGGAACTGTCCAGTTGTAGCTTGTGATTCCTTGAAGGGACGGAACATTATAGCTGTACTGTACATTGTTGCAGACATTTGAAAATCCAGTGATTTGATACCCTGAAGAAGAATGGGCAAAAGAAGGTAAATAGGAAAGCATTTTCGCTATCTGCCCTGCAGAAATTGAATTTCTACATTTACTCCTTGCATAACTCATTATATTAAATTGCATAGGAGAATAAAAATCTCCCCAATTATCTTGTGATTTCAAATTCGGCCAAACGATTTGACAACTTTCATTTACGCCATATTGGGAAGCCGAAAACCCACCTATCAGATTTGGTTCAGCTGGAGTATCACAGAGTTGGTCACCATTGAATTCACATTTTTTTGTTCCAGTTCCTAAGCAAAACAATCCCTGTGTTTTGGTTCTACTAACCGATTCTTGGTTACAATTATTGCAGTTCTGGTTTCCATTTGGATAGGAACTAGAGGAGCAATGTCGTGCATGGGTATGAAAAAGTCCTAGACAATGCCCCAATTCGTGCACAAGCAGTCCTCTATTTGCCTCACCACCAACTATACTAGGAGTAATGAAAAGGTTTGTTGATGGAATTGTTCCAGAAGATCCTATTGAGAAACCTGATGCAACAAGATGCAAATTGATGACATTGTTTTCCTGAAAATTGTTGAACATGGCGTTCATCGAATTTTCCGAAGGTAAATTATTATAGAGGCTGCTTGGTATTGTGGTAATGTCACAGGAAATATAAAACCTGATCGGTACATCATTGTTTGCAAATAGTTCATTGACCAAATCAATGACTTCAAATATCTGAGGTTGTGTAAACGGGGAAACATTGCTGGAATTTTGATGTACCCAAACTTTTAATGGAATGTAATTAATTAAACTCAGAAGCCGCAGGTTTTCCGCTGAAATCCTCCCGGAATTTGGATTTCCTTTTTTAAGCTTGGGAATAAGCAAAGAATCGTTTTTATATCTTCTTAAAGAAATCTTTTCCCCTTTATAATGTCCTCTTTCATCAATGGAATCAAAATAATCCTTAGGAAGATCATAGCCATATCGTTGCAAAACCTCTAGGAAATAATTATTGTTCAAAAACCATGGTTTGTCCGATTCAAAATAAGCATCCATTTCAGGAGTACCACATTCTAGGTCTCTTTCCGAAATTTCCTGAGAAAAACCCTGTGAGGTTATCAAGAACAAGCATAAAATTGTTTGAATTGCTTTCATAATAAAAATGTTTTGAAACTAAAATAGTATGTTTGAAATAAAAAAGCAATATTTAATGTTGTTTTTTTCTCAGATATGAGACATAATACAATATATATCACTCATACAATCTCGTTTTTATATCAATTTTATTTCGTGAAACCTATTTTCTACCATATATCTACTTTAAACCAACTCCATCCCAAACAACCCAATAATATGTCTTTTGACCTTTTCTTTTACTTCTGAAAGGTCTACAGGTCTTCCCAGTTCAAGGTGTAGGGAAGTTACTGCTTTGTCGGGGATGCCGCAGGGGACGATATTGTTGAAGTAATTGATATCAGAATTGACATTGAAGGCAAACCCGTGCATGGTCACCCATCGGCTGGATTTGACACCTAGGGCACAGATTTTTCTGGGATTCTTCTGTTCGATATAATCCAGCCAAACACCTGTCAAACCTTCAATTCTTCCTGCTTCAATGCCATACTCTGCCAAAGTTAAAATAATGGCTTCTTCCAAAAACCTCAGGTATTTGTGGATATCTGTAAAGAAATTGTCAAGGTCAATGATGGGATAGCCTACCAATTGGCCTGGACCATGATAGGTGATATCTCCGCCGCGGTTGATTTTGTAGAAGGTGGCCTGTTTTTCTTTAAGTCCTTCTTCATCTAATAATAAGTGGGATAGTTCACCGCTTTTGCCCAAGGTATACACATGGGGATGCTCCACAAAAAGAAGGTAATTATCGGTTGGCTTTTGGAGTTCCGGGGAAGATTTCCTGTTTTCGATTTTCAGCGCAACAGATTTTGCAAACAATTCCTCCTGAAAATCCCAAGTTTCTTGGTAATCCTTTAGCCCTAGGTCTAGAAATTTTACTTTTTTATTGATAACTTGATTCACAGTTTTGGAGGGGTTGCTGCTTTGCAACAAGTGTTTTTAAGGATAGGTTCTCAAAGAGTTTTTCAAAAATAAACAATTATCACCATGGCAGAACACAATGACAAAGGAAAGGAAGCCGAAGACTTGGCAAAAGAATGGCTGAGTGGTCGGGGCTATGAATTTATAGAGGCCAATTACCGCTACAGCCACGCCGAGATTGATCTGATATTCAAGTATAAAGGAATTCTGGTTTTTGTAGAGGTCAAATTCCGAAGTGGGACAGGATTTGGATATGCCGAGGAGTTTGTGGACTATACCAAAAGGAGACTGATCATCAAGGCTGCAGACCACTATATCCATGAAAAAGACTGGCACAAAGATATCCGCTTTGACATAATTGGAGTCTATAGGGACAAAAACGGTAATGTCAATTTCAAGCAGTTTGAGGATGCTTTTTATTAGAAGCGAGAGATTAGAAGCGAGAGATTAGAAACAAGAGCTAAGAGACAAGAAACAAGAGCTAAGAGACAAGAGTTGAGAAGCGAGAAAAAAGAAATATAAATTAAAATTTGAGGTACAAATGGCTGATCAAAGCTTTCCCTTGTCATATCGATCATAGAGAGATATCTGTTCTGCTTTAAGAATCAAAAGAATTTAGATTTCCGTAATCATTGCATTTAATCTGATTAGTGTACTTCTAACATTATTCCTATCAATTCATCTCCCTTTTTCTTTTTTGATGTTAGCTTTGTGGGCTCATACCTTACCTACGATCGATAATGACTTTACTTCAGAAAAGAAGGATAGCCCTTGGGAGTTTATTTTTTTTGGCAGGCCTATGTTTTTCTTCCTGGGCTGCAAGGATACCGGATATTCAAATGAAATTTGACATGTCCGAGTCCCAGTTAGGCTCATTGTTACTAGGTCTTCCGGTCGGGTCTCTTTTGGCTTTGCCATTGGCAGGTTGGTCAGTTTACAAATTTGGGAGTAAAATTGTGGTATTACTAAGTGCCATTAGTTATATGATTTTTCTTCCCCTCATTGGATTCAGTGAATCTCTTTGGATGCTTGTACCTGTAGTTTTTATTTTTGGTATGACAGGCAATATGATGAATATATCATTGAATACTCAAGCCTTGGCCTTGGAAGACCATTATGGTAGAAATATTCTGGGATCATTTCATGGTTTATGGAGCCTCGCTGGATTTACCGGTGCGGGCATTGGTGCTGCAATGATATTTTTTGGAATCTTGCCCAAGTTTCATTATTTGTCGATTGCAGTTATTGTGTTGGTGGTCCTGTTGATTTCTTATGGGTTTTTATTGGAGGAACATGACCGAGGAGCTGGAGGGGGCATGGTTTTGAAAAAACCTGATGACCTTCTTTTAAGGATTGGAAGTATTTCCTTTTTAGGGATGCTTTGTGAAGGCTGTATGTTTGATTGGAGTGGAGTATATTTTAAGAAGGTAGTCGAAATTGATCCTGGTTTGATTGCATTGGGTTATGTTTCTTTTATGGGAGCGATGGCTTTTGGCAGGTTTTTTTCTGATCGGTTGACCAATCGGTTTGGCAAGATATTGGTCATAAGGTCAAGCGGCATGTTGATATTTAGTGGGTTGATTCTTTCGGTTTTGTTTCCTGTTCCTCATGTGGCAACAATTGGGTTCTTGTTGGTAGGGTTTGGTGTGGCATCCATCATTCCGATAGCCTATAGTACCGCAGGAAGATCCAAGCTTTATTCGCCTGGTGTGGCATTGGCGATTATCTCTACCATCTCTTTTTTCGGATTTTTAATCGGGCCACCATTGATAGGTTTTATCGCAGATTTGTTAAGTTTGAAAGCATCATTTACATTGGTTGCTTTTGCCGGACTTGGAATTGCTATCCTTGCCACAGTAAGGACACAAGCTTTTTTTATAACGCAAATAGAAACTAAATAAAAAACATGTCAGAGAAGCTTCCTTTCCAATATGAGAAACAATTTGAAGTCTTGTCATTTCAGATAGATCCACAGGGCAGAATTCGTTTGTCTGCATTGGCGGATCTGATGCAGGAAGTAGCTTGGAAACACGCTGACAGTAGGGACTTTGGTAAGGCTTTGCTCGAAAAAGGATATGTATGGGTGCTTTCCAGATTTGAAATCAAGATCCATCAAATGCCCTCTTGGGGAGACCACATTCATGTGAAAACCGCTGGAAGAGGTATTGACAAACTTTTTGCCCTTCGGGAGTTTTCAATAACAGATTCTGCTGGAAATGAAATTGCAGAGTCCATGTCTGCTTGGTTATTGGTAGATGTCCGTACCAAAAGACCCCAAAGACCAGGGAATATATTGCCTCCAGAGCTATTTGTATCAATCGATGATTCAGGCCTGATGCCAGATAAGATCAGTCTTCCACAAAATATGGAATTGATAGACAGCATCAAGGTTCGGCCTTTTGACCTTGATCTGAACAATCATGTCAATAATGTCAGTTATATCCGTTGGGTCGAAGACGTCAGTCTCAATATAGGATTTGAAATAAATCAGATATCGATCAATTATATTGCTGAAGCAAGATTGGGTGATAACATAGATATGTTTGTTGAAAAAACTGAGGATTCGATTGTTTTGTCAGGCAATAACATGGAAAAGCAAGTTTTTACAGCTTTTCTCATTGGGAATTGGTCAGCGGTGGATGATTAAACAGATAAATCCCATTGGAAAATACTTTTTTTTCATTTGTTTTGTCCAATTACATTTAATCGAACAGTCTCAATCAAGGATTGTGCTACAAAATAAGTTAACCTTTTTATTTTCAGAACATGAATGTGAAAACTAATCATCTTTATACTATTGATCTGCTAAATACCATTTTTCCAATATCATCGAAATTAATTGAATACCTTCAAGCTAAACTGAAATTCACCAAATACAAAAAAGGGGAACATATTTGTTGCAGTGGGGAATATTGTGACAAATTATTCATCCTTAGGGAAGGATTGGTACGTGGATATTTTAATAGTGGAGGAAAGGAAATCACAACTTGGATAAGCTGTGACCGTGAGTTGGTCACTTCAATTTCAGGGTTTTTCAAAAGAAAGCCCTCCGTAGAAAACATACAGTGCCTCGAAGATACTTCAGCAGAATACTTATTGTATGACGATTTGAAATATGGCATGGAAATGTTTCCGGAAATGGTCACGCTCTACAGGATTTTGTTGGAGCAATATTATATTCATGCAGAAGACAGGGCTTTCTTAGCGAGGATTCCTGGTGCTATGGAAAGATTCAGGTATTTTAATAGCACCTATCAAAGACACTTGTTAAAAAGGGCTCCTTATAAATATTTAGCTTCTCTGCTGGCAATGCGGCCGGAGACATTTAGTAGGATTTTAAGTGAATTTAAAGAAGAATAGGACTTCAAGACTCGTTTAAATAGTCGGACTACATCTTGGTCTTTGGTGATAAAATGAATGGTTAAATTTCGGGTATTCATCGATTATTGTCCGTTATTTTGGGACATCATCTATTAAATGTCAAACCTTTTTATAATTGGTTAGTGGTGAAATATCGGATTATTTTTTTATTGTGATGAAAATCACAGCATTCTTTAATGTGAAATAGTCAACTTTGTAGGTGATTTAAGTAATTAACCATGAAAGATATATTCCAGCCGTTTGTTAAAATGTTGACATTGATGGTGGGGCTGTTAGTGACAATCACAATACTAACAGCACTCCTGATAGGAACTTTGGTGATGCAATTCAATGGTGATCTTTCAACTCCTTATCCTACCGAAAAGGGGTCAGTACAATTTGTAGCCTCGATTGCAGACACTTACCGTGGTGTAGTCCCCAAAGAGGGAATGTGGGTAGCTCCTGCTTGGAATACTGTTGAGGATGAACCCAATGCAGAATTGATCAAATATGGAAAGGAATTGATTTCCAAAACTTCGGAATATTTGGGTCCAAATGGAAAGGTGAGAAAAATCTCCAATGGAATGAACTGTCAAAACTGTCATTTGGAAGCGGGATCTTCACCCCTTGGCAATAATTATAGTGCCGTTGCTTCAACTTACCCAAAAGTCCGAGGTAGATCAGGACAGATGGAAGATATTCCTAAAAGAATCAATGATTGTTTTGAAAGAAGCCTAAACGGGAAGGGTTTGGAAAACAATAGCAAGGAAATGCAGGCTATGGTGGCATACATGGAGTGGCTTGGAAAAGACGTCCCCAAAGGGGAAGCGCCAAAAGGGGTGGGGATATATGAAGTACCTTTTCTCGAAAGAGCTTCAGATCCAGTAAAAGGAAAATCAGTTTATGCCCAGCAATGTCAAAGTTGCCACATGGAGAATGGTCAAGGTCTCATGAAAGCTGACAAAACTGGATATACCTATCCACCACTATGGGGGGAGCACAGCTATAATAATGGTGCAGGACTATTTAGAATGTCAAGATTTGCAGGTTATGTCAAAACCAATATGCCATTGGGAGCAACTTTCGAAAGGCCATTGCTGACAGATGAACAGGCATGGGACGTGGCTGCTTATGTCAATTCAATGGATCGTCCGAGCAAAGACCTTTCAAAAGATTGGCCGGATATATCCAAGAAACCCATAGATCATCCATTTGGGCCTTTTTCTGATGAGTTCAGTGAAGAGCAGCATAAATACGGTCCTTTCAAGCCGATAAAAGAAGTTAGGGAAAATGCAGGGAAATGAGGTTCTTAATTATATTTCTTTTTTCAGCTTTATTACACCTTCAGAGCATAGCCCAAGATTCTGATACTACAAGCAGTAAATCCAAGAGTCCTATAGTTGGTACTTTGGGACTTAGGTCATATTTGATGTCTACAGGGTATTGGGAAGATTTCAAAAACGACTATGCCTTGGGGCAAAGTGCTTACCTTCAACTAAAAACAAAAGAGTACGCAGGGTTTTCGATAGTTGGTAGATTTACGGTTTTTGGTAATTTATGGAGTTCGGATTTATTGGCAAGAGATCCTGTTACTCAAAATTTCAACAGATACGAAGTTGGACTTTTTGATGTAAATAATCCATACGAAAGGTTTTTTGGAAAAATCGAAGAGCTCCAATTACGGTACAGCTCTCCAAAATTCAATGTCATTGCCGGACGTATGGATATCAACACTCCTTTTATCAATCCTCAGGACGGTCGCCTTTCTCCCACTTATGTGGAAGGAGTTCGAGTGGATTTTAAGCCCGATAAGAAAAATCAGTTTTCTGCACAGTTCATAGGAAGAATGAGTCCAAGGTCTACTTCTGGTTGGTTTGACATAGGGGAAACCATTGGGATGTATCCTGTGGGCCAAAGTGAATTTGGAGGTCCCTCCAATTATGAGGGGAATACAGATAGTGATTACTTCACGGTGATGGACTGGCAGCACCGTACTGATTCGGATGTTCAGTTGCAGGTAAACCACACGTTTGTGGACAACATTTCCAGCACGGTTTTTTCCCAAGCGGTAAAGGATTGGGATATGCCAAATAGTGATAAAAAGTTTGTTTCAGGTCTGCAGGTAATAATGCAAAATGGGATAGGGGATGGTGGAAATCCCGAACCTGAGAAAAGATTCAAAAACCCTGATGATTTGAATTTTGTTTTGGGCGGAAGAATTGGAGTCAAATCCCCAAGATCGATTTGGTGGCTGAACTATTCTCGTATAGACGGAAGAGGACGATTTCTAAATCCGCGGGAGTGGGGGAGAGATCCATTTTTCACATTTATACCAAGAGAGCGCAATGAAGGCTATAATCAGGTGGATGCCTTCACGACATACTACCAAAGGAATATTCCTGCAAATGGCTTGCAATTCTATGGTTTTGCAGGTTTACATTTTTTACCTGATCCAGCCAATCCCGAATTGAACAAATTTGCATTTCCTTCTTATGTCCAAGCCAATTTGGGAGGAAAATATGTACCAAGGAATTGGGGAAAAGGATTGGATTTCCATATGATCTTCATGAGTAAATTGAATTTAAAATCAGGAGAAATAAAGCCCCAATGGATTTACAATAAAGTGAATATGGTGCATGTTAATTTTATTGTAAATTATACTATTCAGTGGGATTAAAAAAATAAACCTACCCCGTTTTAAAATGGGGTAGGTTTATTTTTTTAAATGAATTTACACAAGAATGCCCATAAAATAGTAAGCTAGAAACTGAAATGTCCAGTTCATCCCTGCTCTCCGTCACGGGGTGTCTTCCAACTTCGGACTTCCCCGTCTCTATTTTCTGGATCAATCTCTTCGTTGCATGGAGACCTCATCCAATCCTCTTTTCTTTAGTAAAGCATCGATCTTGGGTTCTGCTCCTCTGAAATTCACATACATTTTCATCGGATCTTCTGTTCCTCCTTTTTCAAGGATCTCTCTTCTGAAGGCCTGAGCTTTGTCCTGATTGAAGAGGTCGGTTTCTTTGAAAGCCTGGAAAGCATCTGTATCTAATACCCCTGACCAGATGTAGCTGTAGTATCCAGCAGAATAACCACCTGAGAAAATATGGGAAAAATAGGTGCTTCTATATCTCGGAATGATTTCATCTATAAGACCGATTTTGTTCAGGGATGCCTTTTCAAAATCATCAGCACTCAACGAAATTGGACTGGTTTGAGTATGGTAATCCAAATCCAACAAAGAGGCAGCCAAATATTCCGTGGTACCAAATCCCTGGCCGAAAGTGCCGCTTTTTTGGAGTTTCTCTATCAATGCATCAGGAATAACTTCTCCGGTTTTATAGTGAATGGCATATTGTTTCAATACAGCAGGATCTGTGGCCCAGTTTTCCATAATTTGGGATGGCAATTCCACAAAATCTCTTGGGACGGATGTTCCTGAAAGACTTCTGTATTGCACATCGGACAACAGTCCGTGGAGAGCATGTCCAAACTCATGGAAGAACGTAGTCACCTCATCAAATGTCAGTAATGCAGGGGCATCGGCAGTTGGTCTGGTGAAGTTGCATACAATGGAAATTACAGGTGCTTTTCTTTCACCGTTTTCGGCTTTTTGCGATCTGTAGGAAGTCATCCAGGCACCACCTCTTTTGGATGCCCTAGGATGAAAATCCATATACAAAACACCTACATGGGTTCCGTCAGCTTCTTTGACTTCATAAGCTTTGGCGTCAGGATGATAAACAGGAATGTCTTTGATTTCTTCAAATGTCAGTCCCCAAAGATTTTTCACTACCATAAAAACACCTTCCTGAACTTTATCCAAAGCAAAATAGGGTTTCACCTCCTGTTCGTCCAAGTCGAATTTTTGTTGCTTCAACTTCTCTTCGTAATATCTCCAATCCCAAGGAGCCAATTCAAAACCATTTCCTGTGGCGTTGATCATTTCCTGCATTTCTGCACCTTCTACATTAGCTTTCGCCAATGCAGGGGTCCATAATTGGTTTAATAAGTTGTAAACATTTTCAGGATTTTTGGCCATGGTTTCTTCCAGGACATAATCAGCATGGGTTTTAAAACCGAGTAAATTTGCCTTTTCTCTTCTGAGGTTGGCTATCTCCAGCAAAATGGCTTTGTTGTCCTTGTCATTTCCCTGATTGGCCCGGCTTTGGTAAGCTTCCCAGATTTGCTTTCTCAATTCCCTGTTATCGGCATATTGAAGAAAGGGCATTACACTGGGATTTTGAAGGGTGAAGAGCCATTTTCCCTCCAAATCGGCTGCTTTGGCATCGCTTGACGCAGCCTCAATTTGACCTGCAGGCAATCCGGAAAGATTATCCTGATTATCTATTACAAGTTGGTAGGCATTGGTTTCAGCCAATAGAATTTGTCCAAATTGCAGGCTCAATGTTGAAAGCTTGCTGTTGATGGACCTCATCTTTTCTTTGTCTGATTCGCTTAGGTTGGCTCCACTTCTTACAAATGATTTGTACCTTTTTTCCAGCAGTTTTTGCTGCTCGGGATTTAGATTGACGTTTTCTTTTTGATCCCAAATGGCTTTAACCCTTGCAAATAGTTTTTCATTCAGGTTGATATTGTCACTATGCTTTGATAATTCAGGCGCCATTTCCCTGGCAATCGCCTGAAGTTCGTTATTTGTGTTGGCACTGTTAAGATTTGAGAAGACAATATTGGTTCTACTCAGCAAATCCCCCGAATATTCCATTGCTTCAATGGTATTTTCAAATGTTGGCGAATCAGAATTGTTGACAATGGCATCAATTTCATCCTGTTGTTGCTTCATTCCTTCCCTAAGGGCCGGAGCAAAGTGCTCATTTTTGATTTTGTCAAATGGGGGTACTTCGAAAGGCGTGTTGTAAGTCTCTAAGAATGGGTTGGTCATATCGTTTTCATTTTCGCTTTGCCCACAGGCCACTAATAAACTGGCGGATGCAAAAGCAGCAATCAATTGTTTTTTCATAAGTAATAAATATTTGGGTTTGGAATGCAAAGATACGGGGGTTTTTGAGGCTTAAAAATCTTTATCGTTTCTAACAGTATTATAATTTTTAAAGGAATTTATTTTCTTTTTCAATGTGGGGTTGGTTTTTGGTAAATGGAAAATACT
>NZ_JBGSXS010000428.1:0-3964 GCF_041751335.1 Aquiflexum sp. | reverse complement strand
GGATAGAAATTTTCGCTTCTTGATTATAAAGAAATTGTATGGTCTATTCCCTTAAATCAATTGTCCTAAATTTAAAAAATAAACATAATGTTTAATACAATTATTATAAAAATTTTTAGGTCAATTAGTAAATGGTTGGTTATTCGAAGAATTTGGAATTATGTTGGAGATTTTTGTTTGAAATAGTTGGGTCTTAAAGGATGAAAATACCGGGAACTGAAGTAGGGAAGAAATAATCACTCCCCCTTAAACCCCAAACTCACCGAATTGATACAATACCTAATCCCTCCTTTATCCTTTGGTCCATCAGGAAACCGATGACCTAAATGACCACCACAATTTGCGCATAGTATTTCCTCCCGCACCATAAAATGGCTGTGGTCCATTTTTACCTCAATGGCTCCAGGTTTGACGGGTTCGGTGAAGGATGGCCAGCCACAGCCACTGTCATATTTGGAGGATGAATGAAAAATCTCATTGCCGCAAGCTTTGCATTCATAGATGCCTGTTTCTTTGTTGAGGTAGTATTGGCCGGTGAAGGGTCTTTCAGTTCCTTTTTCCCGTAGGACATGGTAGCTTTCCGGGTCAAGGTCTTTTTTCCATTCTTCTTCCGGTTTGGAGACTTGGTAGGTTTTTGTTGGTTTTGAGGTCATGGTGTTTTGGTTGTTGTTGTTTTGAGCTTTTCTGTTTGTTAGGGATTGGTTAGGTCTTATGTTTAAACCATGAAATCAGGAAATTGGTTTTTTTAAGGGGCTTTTAAATCTTTGAGCTTCTGATTGGTTGCCAATGATGATGGTAAACTAAAATTAAAGAAGGGTTCCAATCATGATAGTCCTTGCATCAAATAGGACTTAGGGTTGTAGATTTCTCCTGCCGTCGAAATGACAAGGCGAGGCATTCTTAGCAGTTGAACCAAGAAATAACATCGAAGATTATCAAATAGCTTATCCTTGTCACCTCGATCCCGACACCAGTACGGGATAGAGGTCTGATTGCCCGATTGAAGGTATAAATTTCTCTCCCTATATCCATCGGGATCGAAATGACTAAGAAAGCCAACTCCATCAAGGCTTCATCAGTAACTTCCTTTTCTCCTTGATCACCGTCTCTTCCATCAACATCGGCCTATAAATGCCATGAGCGTACATTTCTGCCTGATCGCTATAGTGGGGGCTGAAGAGGTTGCCGCTTTGGCCGGTGGGGAGGATGGATTCTCCTGTGGAAACATTTGAGAAATCGATGATAACCCGAAGTGCTGGTCCTGAGTTGACTTTATAGATCCCATCAGGATTGATGGTAATGGCCATTTTGTTGACAGATTCTTCATTTGCGGCAACTGGAGGGGCTTTGACATTGAAGATTTTATCCAAGGGCTTTTTGGCTCCAAGCGGGTGGGGATGTTCCAATTCAACTACCATTTTCCATTGCCAATTCTCAGGATTGTCTCCTAATTGTGCTTTGAGTTCCTCCAGGGTTTTGCCTAAAGCATTTTGGAGTATTTCCTTTCTGCTCTCATTTTGGCTTGTGTTTACATTATTCCACCAAGGAGAATCCTCCGAAAGGATTAATTTGGATGAACTTCTGATATACAAAAATGTATTAATAAAGTTGTTGAAATAATCCTCACCCAACTCATCTACCATCATGGCATGGAGGCTGTGATAAATCCACTTATAATAGATAGTAGGCGCGATGTCTTCAATGTTATGACTACCATCCCAAGATTCAAGTGCCTGTTGGGCAGATTCCATGCCCTTGAATACTGATAAATCTACTGCTGCCAACATGCTTTTTACATTGATAGGCTGGGTTTCATTGATGGATTCCAGTTGAAGGGCTTTGATGTTTTCTTTGGTCCAATCATTTCTGGATGTGATGGTTTTTGCAATCCTGTTCCACCTGTCTCCGGGATAATAATAGCCTGGATAGAATGTACCGTTGCTTAAGGTATCAGGCTGATTGTTGGCAGTGGCTACAAAACCTGATGCTGGATTGATGCTCATTGGATTTTCTTCAAAAGGAATCCATTGGGTGATATCATTGGCGGGATTGCTACCATCTGAAAAAATCTTGCTGTTGATACCTTCAGGTCTTACAGGCAGCTTAGCCGCTGCCCACCAAGCGATATTTCCGTCTTTGTCTCCATACATGACATTGAGTCCCGGAGCGTGGATTAGTCGAACCGCTTTCTCTGTATCTTGGATATTTTTTGCCCTGCCCATTTTCCAGGTGGCTTCCAGCGCCCTAGTTGGTTCTTGGGTATACACCCACCAAGAAGCAACCGGATTATCTGTCAGTTTTGCAATTTCAGGGATGACTTCATTCATGATGGGACCATGAATGGATTCTTTGATTTCTAAGGTTACAGGGTCTTTTCCTTTGACTGTGATAGTTTCAGTTCTTTTTTTTATGGGTCGGAATTCATTTCCATAAATAGTTTCATTGGGGTTATCTGGATTAAGTTTTTCTTCATAAAAATCCTGATCATCATTTTCAAACATGGTCAGACCTATGGCATGGTGGGTATTGTATCCTACAAAGCCAAAAGGGATTCCTGCAATATGATTGCCATAATAGCTAAAGCCAGGATACTCTAAATGAGATTCGTACCAAACAGCAGGCTGAGAAAATCCAATATGGGTATCATTACAAAAGAGGACTGCACCTGATGCGGTTCTATCCGGAGCAATTACCCACGCATTGCTTCCTTCAAGTAGAGGTACAGGCAATTTATTCAATAAGGTCGAAAGGTTATTGTCCAACATCATTTCACCACTGTACGGATCCCTTTCAGGGTAATTGTTGGGAATGACATGATGTTCCGGCAGGGTGTGTACCGAAAGAACCTTCATATAATCAGGACCCAATTTTCTGGCCATATAGGTCACAAGGGGATCGGTTTTCATCGCCATGGCAAATGTAAATGACATATAACCTGTAATGGCGTGGATGTCATTGATGGTGAATTCCCGCGGTTTGGAACCTAATAGGGTGTATTCAAGGGGAAGTTTTCCGTTTTGTATAAAATGGTTAACACCTCTCACATAGGCCTCGGCTGCAGTTTTCCATTCAGAGTTTCCTGCCTTGTCCCATTCTTCAGTTGTCCATTCAGCATGTTTGGGCAGACCCAAAGTCCTGAAGAATTTATCCACTTCCAGCAAATCCTCACCCAATAGTTCCGCCAAAGTTCCCGTTCCGACCCGGCGTGTCATTTCCATTTGAAACAGCCTGTCCTGTGCATGGACATATCCTAATGCCATATAGGCATCTTTGGCATTTTGGGCATAAATATGCGGAACACCGTAATCATCAAAATACACCTCTGTTTCTGCAGAAAGTCCGGTGATTTCAATCTCGCCAGAATAGGTTGGTCCGAATTGGTATTTGACAATCTGATAGCCGGCAATGATGACAAAAAACAGGATGATTAGGGCAAAGAGGAGTTTTTTCATGAGGGTTAATTGGGTGGGAAAACTTGGGCAAATATAGGGTATACAAATTAAAGTCGGGAAAACTGAATATGTTAAAAAATAAATAGATAATCGGAAATTTGACGATTACCGAATTGTTAAAATACAGGAAACTGTTTATTGGTCTAATTTTCCCTTAGATTTCTAGATTTCTTCTTTCGTACCAATGACATAAATGTAAAATACCCCTCGGCAAGCTCGGGGAACGGAGAATTTGGGTAATTAAGGAGGTAGGGATGGGAAAAGCGGCGTCACCGCTTTTCCCATCCCTACCTCCTCCCCGCACGACTACCCCGGTGGTCGAGCTTGCCGAGACCAAATTAGACTGACCTCAATGTCATTACCTATTCTGAACATTTATAAAATGTTAAAGACTCGAAATTACAAGGTGAACCCCTCTACTCAATTTATTCAATCTAAGACTGTAAAATCACCCTTCCTCTTCCTCAACCGCCTCCAAAATCACCCTACAAGCCTTCTCAATCTCCTCCTCC
>NZ_JBGSXS010000427.1:0-15510 GCF_041751335.1 Aquiflexum sp. | reverse complement strand
AACCTTGGTACTTTTTTGATTTCATTCCTGCTTTTGAAGGGTCCATTTTCATTTCGGTAGCTAACAATATTCTGTGCCAATACAGGTCCTAATCCCGATACATAAGTCAAAAGTTGTTTGGAAGCGGTATTCACTTCAACCCCTACTCCATTGACACAACTCATGACGGTATCATCAAGGGAATTTTTCAAAGCTCCCTGATCCACATCATGTTGGTATTGACCAACGCCTATTGACTTGGGGTCAATCTTAACCAGTTCGGCCAAAGGGTCCATCAATCTCCTTCCAATTGAGACAGCTCCCCTGACAGTCAGGTCATAATCGGGGAATTCCTCCCTTGCCACATCCGATGCCGAATAAATGGAGGCGCCGCTTTCATTAACCATGGTCACGATCACATTTTTGGGCAATCCAAGGGATTTTACAAATGATTCTGTTTCCCGACTTGCTGTTCCGTTTCCTATGGCGATGGCTTCCACATTGTGTTTTTCTACTAAATTCCTGATAGTAGCCGCAGCAACAGCAACCTGTTTTTGTGGTTCATTGGGATAGATGGCATCATAACTTAATAATTGCCCCTGTTGACCAAGACAGACAGTCTTACAGCCGGTCCTGAAACCCGGGTCAATGGCCAACACTGCCTTTTCACCCAATGGAGCTGCCAACAATAACTGCCTAAGGTTATCAGCAAATACCTTTATAGCTTCTTCATCTGCTTTCTTTTTGGTAAAGAGTCGGACTTCGGTTTCCATAGATGGTTTCAATAACCTTTTGTAACAATCTTTGATGGCCAAGCGAACTTGTTGTATCGATGCATTGGCAGCATTTTCCAATATCGTCTTCTCCATCAATCCAATGGCTGAAATTTCATCCGGACTGGTATCCAACATCAAAAACAGTTCTTTCTCCCCTCTTCTCATGGCCAATACCCTATGGGAAGGCGCGGACTTTACAGGTTCTGTCCAATCAAAATAATCTTTGTATTTGATGGCTTCTGCTTCCTTACCCGGTAAGACTTTGGAAACAAATTGGCCTTCCTGGATAAAAAGCTCACGCATCTTTTTCCTCAACTCCACATTTTCATTTACCCATTCAGCAATGATATCTCTTGCACCTTGCAGGGCCTCTTCCACAGAATTGACTTCTTTTTCAGTATCAATATATTGGGCCGCCTCCAATTCAAGATCAAAAGACACTTGTCCAAAAATCTTTGTCGCCAAAGGTTCAAGGCCCTTTTCTCTTGCAACAGTTGCTTTGGTCCTTCTTTTAGGTTTGTATGGCAGATACAAATCCTCCAAAAGGGACATGGTCTCAGCAGCATTGATTTCATCTTTCAATTCTGGTGTTAACTTCCCTTGTTCTTCAATTGATTTTAGGATGGCTTCCTTCCTCTTTTCCAGATCTCTCAACTGCTGGGTTCTGTCCCGGATGGCGGCTACCTGCACTTCATCCAAACTTCCGGTTACCTCTTTTCTATATCTTGAAATAAAGGGAACGGTAGCCCCTCCATCCAATAATTCAACAGTATCGGTCACCTGCTTTACTTTGATGCCAAGTTCCCCGGCTATTTTGACAAAATAATTGATATCCATTTGATGCTAATTTGAGGGCGCAAAGTAGCAAGCTTTTAAAACCCTTCCCAAGTTTGGCTGATTTATCTAAACCAATTTGATATAAAAATCTGATACTCTTCATGAAAAAAATCAAAAAAAAGCCTGCAAATTATCTTCGCAGGCCCTATTCTTAATTAATTTTTGATCACGTAATTATCTTGGCAATCTGATAACAATTGCGCCAGTAAAGCCAATCTGGCCCTTCCACCAGCAATAGGAAAGCCCTGGTCAAAAGTATATCCTGAAAATGGCGTAATTTTAATTGTCTGTGCATTGACTTCAAAAAAGGATATTAAAATCAGAACTGGAATCAAGAGTATTTTTTTCATTTTGAAAGAATTTAATAAGAGAAAAATATCAGTAAATATTGTAAGAGTTGGTCAATAATCTATTAATTCAATAAAAATTAAATAAAATTATTTATTATAATTTTACTCAATTTATTGTCTTTAAAATTAATGGATTTTTTATAAATTATCAAGTAAAGATAAAATTCTGTGTGGTATTTGTTACAATGGTAAATCCCATAGATTTCGTAATTTTGGAATGAATATGAAGTTTTGAAAGCAAAACCCTTTATCAAATACATAAGCAAAAATCAAATGATCAATAAAAAAACCTTAATTTTTGGATTTGCTATCCTTGGAATTCTTGCCATTGTAATATACACAAGCAATTTTGGAAAAAAACTCAGGATAAAAACCAAGATGGAATTATTGGGGACAGGTTTGATCAAACCCAAAATTGATGCAAATACGCTATCCTCAGAAATTGTCAGCTTTAATTATGAAGGTTCGCTCTTGAACCTTGAAGGTATCCCGGTTAACCTTGCAGATTATAGTGGAAAGACCTTGTTTATCAATATTTGGGCATCTTGGTGCGGGCCATGTAGGGCAGAAATGCCGTATATTAATAGTCTTTATGAAAAATTGAAAGACAATCCGGATGTGAAGTTTTTAATGATTGCCATAGATGAGGATTTTGAGAAAAGTAAAAATTATGTTTCGGATAAGAATTTCACCTTTCCCATCTATCATGCTTACGAAGGATTGAACAGTTCCCTTCATACCAAGGTAATTCCAATGACTGTTGTCGTCGGTCCACGGGGAAATATCGTTTTTCACGATAAAGGCATGAACAATTTTGATACGGAAGAATTCAGAAATTTTCTTTTGACTCAATAAAAAGGAATTGATAAGGATTCACCTTAAAATTCGATAACTAATCCCCCATTCAAACCCTACTAAATAATAGGCGACTTACTGAAATTTGTTTCGGTCTCCGAATTCCACTGAAGATTACAACCGAAATTGGTACTAAAGATCACAAAGCCCACACTATTATAAAGGTAACTTTGCAATATTAGTTGCACTTAGTGAAATTGAAAAAATGATTAATTGGAAGAAAGAATTCAAAAGCTGGGGCATCATGCTTGCAGTATTTGCCTTTTTATATTTTACCGGGTTGATTACCCCAATCATGGGCGGTGTACAATCCCTGCTTTTGGCCACCGGTCTCAAAAAACCAAAAATCACTTTGATTGACAAAGAGCATCAGGTATTTGACTACAATGGAGGATTTGTGGACATGCAGGGAAATATGGTAGACTTGAAAGACTTTAAGGGAAAGACGGTTTTTATCAACCTTTGGGCCACTTGGTGTCCTCCTTGTCGTGCCGAAATGCCACATATTTCCGAAATGTACAAAAAAGTAAAAGACACTGAAGACTTAGAATTTTTGATGATTGCTTTGGATAAAGATTTTGAAAAGAGTAAAAAATACATCGATGGCAAAGGCTTTACTTTTCCTGTGGTCCATGCATCCTATGGGCTAAACAATTCTCTACAAAGTCAATCTATCCCCACAACAATGGTCGTCAGTCCCAATGGGAAAATCATCTTTTATCAGGAGGGCATGAGTAATTTTGATACAGAAGATTTCAGAAAGTTTCTTACCAGTCAAAATTAAAACTATTGAATATTAATGATTTAGAAAATAAACTAATTAACCTTTAACTGATTTTTTTCTTTTTCCGTAATGGATTTTAACATTCACCTTAAATCAAACAAAATGAAAATTGGCTTTTTGATTACATTACTGTTAACTGGAATTCACTTCGGTACATTCGCTCAAGAGACATCGGAAGATAAGATCTTTGATTATTCGGAAACCAAGCATGAATTCTCTCTAAATATTGCACCAATTATCCAAGGGAATTACCCCTCTAGCCTACTCTATCGCCAACATTATATAAGCATAAATGGAAAGAATGTCGCTCTTAGGCTTGGAGCTCAATTAGGTGCAAATGTGTCTTCTACTGAAACTCAAAATAATTCGCAAGGTTCTCAGGTAGTAGGGATAAATCACCAAAGTCTATATGTCTTTGTTGGTAAAGAGTGGCAGAAACAATTCCACCCGCGTATTATTGGGTATTATGGTGCAGACCTGAACTTTGGGCTTAGCCGTAGTCTATCCAAAATAAATGCATCTCCATCAAATCCATCCGAAATCATAAATAGGAGCCATTCATTTAGTATAGGCACTATCGGATTCTTAGGTATGAAATATCATTTCTCGAAGCATTTTTCTGTCTCTGCTGAAACAGGAGCAAGTTTAAGTTTCAATTCTTGGAAGTCCGATGCAAGCTCCAACAACAATGTAGCCGTGAATCAATCCAATAATTTAAGTTTAGGAATGATACCACTCCGGGCCATTCGTTTTGCTTTCCATTTTTAAAATTAAACAACACATTCCTACTTAAAGGCAAAGACTTCTTGCACATTCGGTTTTTATTGGGGATTTTCAACCCAAAATCAAATATCAAGAGGTCTTTGCTTTGTCCTCGAATTGGGAAAAGGAAAAAAGTTTGAACTGGAGTTATAAATGCTGGATGTCGTCATCATAGGAGCCGGGTTTTCGGGAATTGCAGCTGCAAGGAGGTTGCATCAGGCCAATAAATCTTTCCTTGTATTGGAAGCAAGAGACAGAATCGGTGGAAGGGTTTACACTAAACATCTTTCTGATGACTTATATGTAGACTTGGGCGGACAATGGATTGGGCCAAGTCAGACACGTATGTATGAACTCTGCGAAGAATATGGGGTGGAATACTTTGAGACTTATGATCAGGGCTACAATATCATCGACCTCAATGAAAAGATAAAAACCTACAAGGGAATCATTCCGAAAATGGATATTCTTTCCCTAATCAATCTTGATTGGGTATTGAGGAAATTGGATAGAATGGCTAAGTCAATTCCACTTCAGACCCCTTGGACCCACTCCAAATCTTCCATTTATGATATGACTTCAATGGAGGAGTTTCTTGTCAGAAATTGCCGTACCCAAGCCTGTCTTTCAATCATGCGGATTGCTGCGCAAACAATTTTTGCAGCAAAGCTTGAAAGCCTATCCCTCCTTCATGCCCTCTTTTATATCAAATCAGGAAAAAACCTCAACACCCTGATCAATCTCAAAAACGGTGCACAGCAACATCGTTTGGCAGGAGGAATGCAAACCTTATTGGAAAAAATGGCAAAACCATTTTATGACCAAGTTCTTTTGGAACATGCTGTTACCGAAATCAACCAAACCAAGGGTGGTGTATCTGTAATCGGAAAGGGTTTTAATTTTTCCGCAAAAAAAGCAATTATTGCCATACCGCCACCTTTGGTTTCAGAAATCCAATTTCAACCACCGCTTTCTCCTGAAAAAACGATAGCAACTAACCAAATCAAGATGGGTAAGGTCGGTAAATGCTATGCCATTTATGAAAAACCCTTTTGGAGAAATGATGGTTTCAGTGGTCAGACTTTGGCTGATTCAAATTCTCCTTTTCAGGCCATGTATGATTGCTCACCAAAAAGTGGGGAATATGGGATCATCATGGCATTCACAATTGCCGCACGGGCTGATGAATTCTTCAACAGGGAACTGTCCCAAAGACAAGATATCATGACGGGTTTTTTGGTCAGATATTTCGGGGAAAAAGCCTCCAATCCAATGCAATATCTGGACCATACCATGACAGATGAAGCTTGGAGTGATGGCTGCTATGCCGGGATTTATCCTTTGGGAGCTTGGACAAATTTTCAAAATGCCTATTCCAAACCTGAGGTCAATATCATTTGGGCAGGCACTGAGAGTTCAGATGTTTGGTTTGGTTATATTGAAGGCGCGGTAAGGGCGGGGGAAAGAGCTGCGGGGGAGTTGGGGAGTAATGATTTTAGATTGTAGATTTTAGATTTTAGATTTTAGACCGATAGCTAACAGGAAGATTTTAAGTCTGCCTGTATACTAAGGTTTGAGATTTGGTATTTAAGACTTTACATATTGAAAATTGAGATATGAAAACTTTAAAAGTTCGGAAACAATAATTATGAAGAAAATCGGTTTTGGATTTCTGGTAGTTATTTTGATTTGGGTGATTTGGGCTAATTGGAGTTTCAGGTCTGAATTACCACCTGTAATCTCAGAGATTTCTACTGTTTCTCAAATTATCTGTGATACCTGTGAAAATGGGGATTCTATGTCTCTGAACAGAAATATTGTTGGGATTCAGCCTTATATGTTGGAAACCGATTACCTGAGTGAATCCCAATTCCTGGCCAAATTGGATACCTATTTTAAAGTAGCCCAAGAAAATGGTTTTTTCCGGGAAAAGACGATGGTCCTGCTTCCTGAGTATCTTGGCACTTGGTTGGTCATCGCAGATGAAAAGAAATCGGTAGCCAATGCAGGAAACCTCACATGGGCAATGGCGCAATTGGTTTTGAACCATCCGTTTCGGCTTTCAACCTATTATGGTAAATCTGAAAAAGAATCGGACCGTATAGCGGCTACCTTATTTAGAATGAAGGCTGAAAAAATGGCCAATATTTACAAACAGGTTTTCAAACAACTATCCAAAGAATATCAGGTCTATATAGCCGCAGGATCCATTCTATTACCTGGCCCCGAAGTAAAGAATGGGATGTTGGAAGTTGATATTGAAGCCCCTATTTACAATACTTCATTTGTATTTGCTCCCAATGGAGACCTGATTCCCCAATCTATCAGAAAAGCATTTCCTATAGATTCAGAACACCCATTTGTAACCGCCTCCCCTACTACCGACATTCCAACTTTTGATCTGCCTTTTGGAAAGATTGGTGTATTGGTTTGCGCTGATTCCTGGTATCCTGAATCCTATCAGGCCATTCAGGGAGTCGAAGTGGTATTGGTCAATTCCTATTGTGCCATTGATGGTGCTATGGATAATCCATGGGGAGGATATAAAGGTGCACCTCCCCCTATCGATGTTGATCTCAATGATATCGGAATCCTCAATGAAAGGCAAGCTTGGGAAAAATATGCGCTACCGGGAAGAATCGGGATTTCGGGAGCAAAAATAGGGGCCAATGTTTTTCTCCGAGGCAAACTTTGGAACTTGGGAACTGATGGGCAACCTTTTTTTATCAGAGAAGGGAAATTACTTGAAATTGAAGAGGCAGAAAAAGGAGGGATTTGGAGTATGGAATATTGAGATTTGAGATGTTAGTTGTACATAAAGTACAAGCTAGTATATAGTTGAAAATGAGAAATAAAAAAAACATAAATTCACACCACTATGACTATAAAAAGTAAAACAATCACAAAAGGATTTATTATTGCAGGATTATTGAATATGACAGTATTAGTTTTTTCAAGATTCTTTACAAATTCTGTTATTCCCGAATCTGATCCAGATGTGATGTCAAATTTTGGATTATTAATGATTGTTATTTGGGGCCTAGCCTATATATCAATTGCAAAAAATTATCATAATGTAAAATGGCTTGTAGGAGTGTTTGCTGTTGAAAAATTCATTTATGGTTTAATTTGGATAAAATGGATCCTAAATAATAATGTTTTGGATGTTTTTGCAAAAGATAAAATGGCAGGTATGTTTTACGCTATTTATGGCGTAAATGATTGGATATTCTTCATCTTCTTTATACTAGTATTCTTCCGCCTGAGTAATACTGGAAATAAGGAATAAACACCTTGCACAACAGATATGAGGAACAGCCTCTCTACAGCGCAAGGCCACAGCATATTGACACGATAAGCTGCAATCAGGGAATTGAGGTATTCTTAACTCAATTTTACAATTTTACAATCTTAAACTTAAACCACTCAAACCCTTCCAAATTCCTATGTGCAACACGCTGGTAGCCCTTCCTGAATCTACAAAAAGCGGAAACCTGATTTTTGCCAAAAATTCGGATAGGGAACCTGATGAGGCGCAAGGCATTATCCTTTTACCAAAGTTGGAGAATACTCATGCCATGACTCCGAGTCATGGCATGAGTGACAACAATACCCTCCAATGCACCTATATCAGCATTCCCCAAGTTGAGGTAACTTTTGAAGTTATGCTTTCCAAACCTTTCCAAATGTGGGACGCTGAGATGGGTATCAATGGATTTGTAAGGATTATCAAAAAAGGAAGACGGAATTTTGGCCTATGGTCAAGCAATTGCAAAGTGAGTTTTTGAGCGAGGAAGCAAGATTGAAAGCTGAAAATATGGATAAGCAGATTTTAGGGAAGTTCAGTATGGAATGTCTTCGAAAGGTCGAAAAGCTTTATAGTGAGTTTATTGTCAGTTATTTGAAAGAATGATTAAATTCAAACATGGAAACTCCTAATGAAAAACCCTTAGTCAAAGCACCCGACATTTCCCATGATCGACACACCTATGCTGATTACCTAACTTGGGAAATGGAAGAGATGGTGGAACTGATAAAGGGGAAGGTTTTTCCAAGAGGAATAGCAGCGCCTAAGAGAATCCATCAACAAGCGAGGGGCTTATTGGGAGTTGAATTATACAATTTTTTAAAAGGTAAAAAAGATGAGGTGTATTTTGTACCCATAGATGTCAGATTGCCCGAAGACTCCAAAAGTGATGACAAAATTTTCACGGTTGTCCAACCGGACATTTGTGTTATTTGCGATCCTGAAAAATTGGATGACTTAGGATGCGTCGGGGCACCTGACCTGGTCGTGGAAGTTCTTTCACCCGGCAATAAGCAACTTGAATTGCAGCATAAATATGAAGTCTATGAAGAGTCCGGCGTCAAGGAATATTGGCTATTGGATCCTGAGGGACAGACATTTTTGATTTACACTTTGAAAGATGGTAAATACGAGGCATCTCGTTTGATGACTTCGGGAGATATAGCCAAATCATCTGTCATTCATGGTTTTGAATTGGATTTGGAGGAATTTTTTGGGGAAATCAAGTGATTTTGATCCCGCAAAGACAGTAAAAGCGCAAAGAAATGTTAATTAAAGGGTTTTGATCAATTATAAATACATAATAAATCAGACCATCATCTCAACGCCTTCGACATCATTTGCGTCCTATCAATAATGAGAAACTTTCTTATATTAATTACCTGCCTATTTACGGTCGCCTGTGACCTTGCCAACAATAGCCAACCCATTACAGCTATTGAATCACAAATCATTATTAACCCCGTGGAAGTACTTGGAGAAAGTTTAAGGTCATTGAGCTTAGTATGTAAAACTGAAAAGATATACCCCTGTATTAATTATCCACTTTTGACAGATAAGATTATAAAGGAAAATGGGATTTTCATCACGTTTAAGAGTGTAGAAGAAACAACATTTTGCCTGACTGCATTAGGGCCTGCAACAGCGATTTTGGATTTGGGAAATGTTAGGACCGGGCAAAATAATATGGAGTTGAATACCACGTCCCATCGAAATGCTGGAAATTTAACTATTACCGATTCTGAAATCATCGTTGATTTTCCACAACAAAATGGGATTGAAATTTCAAGAAAAGTGACCAAAAGAGTTCCTGAGTTTACCTATTGGGGAACTATAGGGTATCACACCGAATCATCTATTGATCAAATAGAGGAGTTTTTACAAAAATTAGGAATTGAAGGCGCTCTTTTTGAAAAGCAGGTTGCAGGGGATTACCACTATTATCAGATTGACGATGATGGGGAGATTGTGGTAGACAGGGAAAATTCGGGTTATTGGTTTGCACAAGGTTTTATCTTCAGGTTTGTGGGAAACGAGGAAGAGTTTAAAAAAAATGTCCTTTCAATATCAAAGGGATATTTTCCAGATTTATATATCAATATAGAAACTTTCAGAGGGGGGAGAATTTTCAATTGGGGCAATTGACAAGGATAATACCGCAGGCATAGTAGGCAAAGTCCACATGATTGCTTAAAGAATTTTTTCACAATTCTATTGTGCAATGTAGTCCGTTCCTACGGAACTTACCCTTATCTCAATTCGACCTGACTACGGGTTGAAACCCGTAGCTAATACATCGGTTGCTCCTACGGAGCTTATAATGGAAACCTTGAAAGCGGAAATTGGGAATGGATAAATGCCGTAGGATTTCCTGCCGTTGGCACGGCATGAACGATATAATATCCCCTGTTGAAACAGGGGGGGACTATGAATTGAAATCGGAAAAGAAAAATGCCATAGGCATGACCGATATTTAAAACATAAAAGTCAGGGCAATAAATATGACAACTCATTACCCCCTTCGAAATCCAAAATCACATTGCCTGTCTTTTGACCTGAGGCTACATAGCGGTATGCTTCAGCAGCTTTTTCCATGGGATAACTCCGGTCGAGAACAGGCCTGAATTGACCTTTTTCCATCAATTCATGTATGGTTTCCATACTACCTTTTATATCAGTGGGCAAAGGGAATATCACCTTTTTCCCCCCTTTAATTTTGGTCGTCAATGGTAGATAAAGATTTTCACCACCGGGTCCCAATTCGGAAGAAAGGTATTTACCACCCTTCTTCAATATTCCTTTACATTTCCCAAATGAACTCTTACCTACCGAATCAAAAACAACATCGAATTCTTCATTTAGCTTCGTAAAATCCTCTTTCTCGTAATTGACCACCCTACTTACTCCCAAGCCCTTTACTAAATCCATATTTTTGGTATTGGCTGTGACCACTAATTCAAATCCTTTGGATAATAGAATTTGTACAAGCGCTGAACCAATTCCTCCTGTGGCACCGTTGATCAAGATTTTGGCATCACTATGCAATTTCAGAGGTTTTAGAAAATTAATGGCATAATGGGCAGCTTCTGCCGACGCTGCAGCCTCGGCAAAACTGAAACCATCAGGGATTTTCAGGATGTTCTTGTCCTCCCGAATAACCATATATTCCGCTTGGGATGGGATACCTCCATCAAAGAATCCCCATACTTTATCTCCGACATTGAATCTGCTTGTCTGACTTCCCACTTCTTCAACTATCCCCGCAAAATCTGTCCCCAAGATAGGAGTCCGAGGTTTTGGCCAACCAACAAAAAATCGGAAAATATATGGTTCACCTGAAAGCACACCACAATCGGTACGGTTGACTGTGGTTGCCATGACTTTGACCAATACCTGATTGGATTTGGGTTTCGGATTAGGCATTTCTTCGATTAGGATGCTATCCGTATTTCCATATTGGTACCTGACAACTGCTTTCATAGATTGGTCTTGGCTGATTTTTGATTTTAGATTATAGATTCTAGATTTTAGATTTTTTATAATGCAAAAGGAAAAAATTCGATTAATCTGTCTTTTGAAACATTAATGCTGTGTATGGATTGTCTGTGATAAAACTAAAAGGTCCAGCACCAACTATTTTGGATTCAACCGTTTTCATATTCCAGGTATCCAACACGTCCATAGTAAATTCTCCTTCACCTTCTAAAGTAAGGTTGATTTCCATTCCAGGATCTGCGACATATGCCAGATATACCTCTCCGGGTTTGGCAAGAATATGAACATTGGTTTCAAGATTTTCAGGTTTACCGAGTGAATTAATTGTCGGATGCATCTCATGTATAGGCAGATTTACCATTACATCTTTAAAAAAACTGATCCTATCAGAACTTTGTCCTGCTAAAGTCCCACCTTTTGCCCACCACCTCACTTCGGTTTCTGAATCTGAATCATTTTGAAAAGTATCCCCATGGGTTCCATAAACCCCGCTTAACCCAGCCATCCAAAAATAGCTGGACATCTGTTCCGCTGTCAGATTACCCCAACCACTTGCAACACCTCCCTCGTAGCGCATCTCGTCAAACATTACAGGCTTCTTATATTTCTCCCGCCATTCAATAGCCTGAAAAAACCTGGCAGATTGGATACTCGCATGGGTAATCCAAGACTGGGTATGTTCATAAAAATGATCCTCGGTATCATACCAATTATGGATACCCCGCAGTCTTTGATGTGGATCCTCATTTTGCAGCATCGTTCCTATCCCCTCCCAATCTATTGCCTCCTTGAATTCCGGAATGTCCCATTCATTGGCCAATGACCACCAAACATTTCGATAGGCAGATAGTCTGGCCATCAAATATCGTACATACTTTTCGTTCCATTCTTTCCCCATCTTATCATACCCCCATTGATCATAAGGATGAAACAGTATCACATCGGCTTGAATTCCCATTTCTAAAAGCTGGGCAACCCTCCGATCAAAGTTTTGGAAAAATTCAAAATTGGGCTCACTGAATTCATTATCTTCACCTACTCTTTTATAGGGATAAGCCCATGGTTCGGTTTCATTTCCATAGATATAACTTTTTGGAAAAAAGCACATCCTGATTTTATTGAAGGGGGATGAAGCTAAGGTTTCAAGTGTTTTCTCCTGAATGCTTTGTTTGACACTGGTCCATTGATAGGCGGTAGTACCGACTCCGTAATAGGGTGAACCATCGGCATATTCAAGATAAAAAGTATTGATAACCTGTAAAGGTCCATGGTTACCTGAGGTTGGGGCTACACATTCAAAATTTCCTACAGTATTCAATTGTGAATTAGAACCAGATGTCATGTAATCCCAGACACCCTGGGTCGGTGGAGAAAATCTGATCCGGAAAATTCCATTCCCATCATAAAATCCGGGAACCTTAATTGTTTCATCCCCATTGGTGAATACTGCTTCCAGATTAACCTCCAAATAAGGATTCCCTGTTTCAGTTCCTTTCAATTCGATTTCGAATACGCCCCATTGCTCGGTTTTTTTTAATTCGGGATTGGTATTGCAGGATAAAAAAATCACGATGAGAATGGGCAATAAAAACAGTATTTTCATAGTTTTTAATTTTTTATCTTCCTTTTGGAATTAACTGGCTAGAATATATACTATTTTTATAGAACTATATTTATTCCCCTTCCACCATATTTTTTATATAACCATATTTATCAAAATTGATCAATTGGTTTATATCAGTGCTATCATTAGGATATTCATTTTTCAGATTTAGTAATTCTTCCTTTGCAATATCCTCTTTACCAAGAAGCATGTATAAGAATGCACTGTTTTTTCTCTGTACATCCATACCTTCATCCGAATTTTCTTTCTGTTCTTCGTAAAAATCAAGGCTTTCACGGTAATATCTGAATGCACTTATTGTATCCCCATGCCATTCATGCAACACTCCGGTGAAAATCCATTCAAATACTGAAACTGAATTGAGATCACTTTTAGCAATTATTGACTCACTTTCTTTCAAAGCATTTTCATATTCCTTCCGTCTTAAGTAAATACTTCTTTTACCTGAATGAGGATCATAAAATGATTGGTCCAACTCAATCGCTTTATCAAAATAGATCATTGCACTGTCATTTTTACCAAACTGTGCAGAAAGACGACCTTTATTATAAAATTCAATCGCTTTTTGAACATTATCTTCTTTATTGGTTGTATCAGGTGTACAGGAACCAAATAATAACAACATGAATGATGCAATGATTGAATTTTTCATAGCTGATTATTTTTCTTTAGAATTTGAAATTGCCAATATTCCAAATGGAATTCAAAATTTAGTATTTTCTTTTTTCTGAATCATAACCCCAAAAACCGCTTTCTTACCTTAGCTAAAGACAAAACCTTCAATTCAAAATCTGTATTATCCAATTCTTTAGGACGATGTCTAAGTTTACACCTTAAATCGGTCATCGGTCATCCAACATCTAGAATTACTTCCAACTCAGCCCTATTTCCTTAAAAAATCTCTCAGCACATAATGCAAGATTCCTCCATTTTTATAATACTCGATCTCAATTGCTGAATCCAATCGACAAATCACTTCAAATTCCTTGATCGTCCCATCCTCTTTTTCAGCTTTTACCTGAAGTGATTTAAGAGGAGATAATCCGTTTGAAACACCCTTGATGCTGAATTTTTCTTTCCCACTTAATCCCAGGTATTCCGCAGACTCACCTTGCTGATACTGCAAAGGAAGCACTCCCATTCCAACCAAGTTGCTTCTATGGATTCTTTCATAACTTTCTGCTAGAACAGCTTTAATACCTAATAGATTTGTGCCCTTCGCTGCCCAATCCCTTGAAGAACCACTTCCGTATTCTTTGCCTGCCAAAACAATCAAAGGTGTATTTTCTGACCGGTACTTATGAGAGGCATCAAATACGGTCATTTCTTCGCCTGAAGGAATATGCTTGGTAAATCCACCTTCTTTTTCTGACAATTGATTTTTGATCCTGACATTTGCAAATGTTCCCCGTACCATGACCTCATCATTCCCTCTTCTTGATCCATAAGAATTGAAATCCTTCTTTTCAACACCTCTTGCTATTAAATATTGGCCAGCTGGAGAAGATTCGGAAAAAGATCCTGCTGGAGAAATATGGTCAGTCGTAATGGAATCTCCCAATTTCAAAAGAACTCTTGCTCCGTTGATATCCTTGGGTTCTTCACTGTTTTCTGATATTCCATTAAAAAATGGCGCTTCTTTGATGTAAGTACTATCATCAGACCATTGATAAACTTTATCTTTGGGAACCTCTAATTGTTTCCATATATCATTTCCTTCAAAAATCTCCCCATAACTTTTTTCAAAATCAGAAGGGGAAAGTACCCTACTCATTACCTCAAATATTTCATCATTGCTCGGCCATACATCCTTAAGATAAACTGGTTCCAAATTTGGGTCATATCCCAAAGGTTCATTGATCAGATCTACATCAACCCTACCAGCAAGGGCATAAGCTACCACCAACATCGGGGACATCAGGTAATTCATTTTTACCTGAGGATGTACCCTTGCTTCAAAGTTCCTATTTCCTGAAAGTACAGAACTTACAACAAGGTCATTTTCTTCCACTGCTTTGGCTATATGTCGCGGAAGTGGTCCTGAATTACCGATGCAGGAAGTACAGCCATAACCTACTACATGGAATTTAAGACCTTCCAAGTCATCCAATAGTCCAGATTTCTCCAGATAATCTGTCACTACCTTAGAACCCGGGGCCAAAGATGTCTTTACCCAAGATTTAGTATCCAAGCCCCTTTCCCTTGCCTTTCGGGCAACCAATCCGGCACCTATCATCACTGATGGGTTGGAGGTATTGGTACATGAAGTGATAGCAGCGATCACAATAGAACCGTCATGAAGTGCGAATTTTTCATTGTGCATCTTGACGACTACAGTTTTGAGACCATTCCTCACTTTGGTTTCATATTCCACTTCAGGAGATGAATCACCTTTTGGTTCCGATGGCTGACTTCCTCCTTCTCCATACCAACGTCCCACTTCTCTTTTATCAATTGGTATATATTCTCTTCCGTGGACTTTTTCCAATAATTCACCGAATTTGGCTTTAAACTCCCTTACCAAAATTTTATCCTGCGGTCTTTTCGGCCCAGAAACAGTAGGCTCGACAGTAGAAAGATCCAATTCCACAATAGAACTGTATTTGATTTTATCTTCATCCTGCCTCCACAGCATATTTGCTTTGCAATAGTCCTCAACCAATTGAATCTGATCCTCAGATCTATTGGTCTTTTTCATGTAGTCCAAAGTCCTGTTATCAATGGGGAAATAAGTGACAGTA
>NZ_JBGSXS010000426.1:0-10694 GCF_041751335.1 Aquiflexum sp. | reverse complement strand
ATAGAAGCTGAATCACCATCACCAGAAACCCCAAAATATACCATTTCCTTATTGGACATACTTGCTCCGGTCGCTACTGAAGGCATCCTGCCATGGACAGAATTAAAGCCATGTGAATTGCCCAAAAAGTATGATGGTGTTTTGGAGGAACATCCGATTCCTGAGATCTTGGCTACTTTATGTGGTTCTACTGACATTTCAAAACAGGCCTGAACAATGGCCGCACTGATGCTGTCATGACCACAGCCTGCACAAAGGGTGGACAAGGGACCTTCATATTCCTTGATGGTATATCCGATTTTATTTTTTGGCAGTTTGGGGTGTCTAAACTGTGGTTTTAGATAACTCATGATCTAGGTTTTTGGATTGTTGAAGGTAATTAGTGATCTGGTTTTTGATGGCATCAGCGGTAATCGGCATGCCATCATAATTCAGAATTGGTATCAGTTTGGCAGGATTGGTTTCCATCTCAATCATCATCATACTGCGCATTTGAGCATCCCGATTTTGTTCAATGACAAACACCAATTCATGGGAATTGACAAATTCCAGTACCTCAGCACCAAATGGAAATGCTTTGAGCCGGATGGCATCTACTTCAATACTCTGTTGTTGAAGTAATTCCTTCGCTTCTTCGGAAGAAAAAGTTGAAGTCCCAAAGAATAGGATTCCATATGGACTTTGATTTTTCTTTTGGTATAATTGCGCAGAGGGGACAATTTTTTTAGCGGTTTCCCATTTTACCATTAGCCTGTCCATATTTCTTTTATAGGCGGACCCATCTTCTGTGTAAGCCGCATATTCATCTCGGGAAGTTCCTCGTGTGAAAAAGGCTCCTTTTGTCGGGTGGGTGCCTGGGTAAGTTCGGTAAGGAATTCCGTCGCCATCTACATCCAAGTATCTTCCAAATCTTCCAACGTGCTCCAGTTCCTCGGCATTCAATACTTTGCCCCGATCATATCTCCTTTTGTCATCCCATTCAAAAGGTTCACTGATATGGTCATTCATTCCCAAATCCAAGTCGGTCATCACCATGATGGGTGTTTGTAACCTTTCTGCTAAATCAAAACTTTTAGCTGTCATTTCAAAACATTCTTTGGGAGTACTTGGCAACAGCAATACATGTTTGGTATCTCCATGAGAAGCGTATGCTGCAAGCATCAAGTCCGGCTGCTGTGTTCTCGTAGGCATTCCGGTACTAGGACCTGCACGCTGCACATCCACCAATACTGCCGGGACTTCTGCAAAATAGGCTAATCCAATGAATTCATTCATCAAAGAAACTCCCGGGCCACTTGTTGCAGTAAATGCCCTTGCCCCGTTCCAATTGGCACCTATGACCATTCCCATGGCGGCAAGCTCATCTTCTGCCTGAACAATGGCAAATTTTTTCTCCCCGGTTTCCAGGTCAGTTCTGTATTCTTCACAATAATGTTCAAACGATTCAGCCACTGAAGTGGAAGGTGTAATAGGGTACCAGGCCATGACTGTTGCCCCACCATACACGGCACCCAAACCACAAGCTGTATTGCCATCCACGAGAATTTTATCTTTTAGTAGATTTTTTCTTTCCAATCTAAATGGAAGCGGAAAGTCAAAGTTTGCCGCTACGAAGTCCATGCCTAATTTTAAGGCAATGTGATTGGCTTCAATTAATGAGGCTTTTCCTTCAAACTGCTCTCCGACCAACTTTTCTATTTCATCTATTTCCAGATTGATCAATTTGGCCAAAGCGCCAACATATATGATGTTTTTAAGTAATTGACGTTTTCGGGGATCTAAAAAAGCTTGATTTGACATTTCCATCATGGGAACACCCAAATAATGAATATCTTCCCTGATAAGTGTTTCAGGTAGCTTTTTGGTACTGTCATACATAAAATAACCCCCCGGCTTGACGCTCTTGACATCCTGCGCCATGCTTTGTGGGTTGACAGACACCATCAAGTCAATCCCTTCCCTTCTACCCAAATAGCCTTTTTCGCTTACCCTCACTTCATACCAAGTGGGTAAACCTTGGATATTGGAAGGGAAGATGTTTTTAGGAGTGACAGGTATACCCATTCTGAAAATTGCTTTTGCAAAAAGGTAGTTGGCACTTGCCGAACCCGTTCCGTTGACGTTGGCGAAACGGACAATAAAATCATTGATAGATTGACTCATTTTTCAATTTTGGGAAATGCGGTTGACATTTGATTGGCTTTGGTGACGGAATAAAAATACTTCTGCATATCCCAAGCTGAGGTGGGACATCTTTCGGCACAAAGTCCGCAATGAAGACAGACATCCTCATCTTTGATCATCACTCTTCCTGTTTTGAGTTCGGAGGATACCAAAAGGTCCTGTTCCAGATTTTCAGCAGGAACCAAAAGTTTTTGTCTTAATTCAGGTTCTTCCACATTGGTGGTGAAGGTGATGCAGGAAGTAGGACATACATCCATGCAGGCATCACATTCAATACAGCGGTCTTCTTTGAATACCGTCTGCACATCACAGTTGAGACACCTTTGTGTTTCCCGATAGGCTGTAGCTATTTCGAATCCCAATTCTACCTCTTTCTTTCGGTCTTTAAGTGTCACCGATTTTTTTGCCTGTGGAACAAGATACCTTTGGTCAATGGCCACACTACTATCATAACTCCATTCATGGACACCCATTTTTTGGCTGACCAGATTGGTATAAGGGGAAGGTCTATCGTAGAGACTTTCACCTTCACAAAAAAGATGGATAGAAACTGCTGCATGATGGCCATGGGCTACTGCCGTAATCACATTCTTTGGTCCAAAGGCAGAATCACCTCCGAAAAACACCTTTGGGTTGGTAGATTGAAATGTTACCTCATCAACTACCGGCATGTTCCATTTGTCAAAATCCAATCCCAAATCCCTTTCGATCCAAGGAAAACTGTTTTCCTGACCAATGGCAATCAGGACTTCATCTGCTTCAATAAACACATCATCCTCACCGGTAGGGAGCAATTGTCTTTTGCCATTTTCATCATATACCGCTTTTACTTTCTGGAATTTCATTCCAATAAGTTTTCCATCTTCGTGCTCAAAACTCAAAGGGACATGATTGTCGATGATTTCTATGTCTTCATGTATTGCATCTTCTTTTTCCCAAGGTGAGGCTTTCATTTCACCAAAAGGACTTCTAACGACTACTTTGACATCCTTGCCACCTAGTCTTCTTGATGTTCTGCAACAATCCATAGCAGTATTGCCACCGCCCAATACGATTACTTTCTTGTTGATAGACTTGGTATGTTCAAAAGCCACATTAGCCAACCATTCTATTCCGATGTGAATGTGGGCATCAGCTTCGTTTCTCCCGGGCAGTTTTGGAAGATCTCGGCCTCTTGGAGCGCCAGTGCCAACAAATACCGCATCATAATCCTGATTTAAGACTTCTTTGAGGCTTTTGACATAAGTCAAAAACTGTGTATGGATACCCAAATCCAAAATATAGTTGACTTCTTCATTGAGAACTTGTTCAGGTAATCTAAAGGATGGTATTTGACTCCGCATCATTCCCCCTCCCGCAATCTGTTCATCAAAAAGATGGATTTCATATCCCAATGGCGCCAAATCCCTTGCCACTGTCAAGGATGCAGGACCACCACCAATGAGGGCTATTTTCTTTCCATTTGGAGGAAAGGGGCCTTGGGGCATGTGTTTCTTGACATCACCTTTGTTGTCAGCCGCAACTCTTTTCAATCTACAGATGGCTACAGGTTCTTCTTCTACCCGAACTCTTCGGCAAGCAGGTTCACAAGGGCGATCGCAGGTTCTTCCCAATACACCGGGAAACACATTTGATTCCCAGTTGACCATATAGGCTTCTGTAAACTTCTGGGCAGCAATCAGTCTGATGTACTCGGGGACTGGGGTGTGCGCGGGGCAAGCGTATTGACAGTCTACTACTTTATGGTAGTACTCGGGATTTTTGGTATCTGTGGGTTTCATGTTTGACGGAATTCTATTGGCTTGGAATTTCAAATTCCAAAATAAATGATTTTTAAATGTACTAAATTTCAGAATTTTTAATAAACCACAGAAAGAAATAATTAAATTTATTCCGGTGTCGCTCTTTTTCAAGGTTGAATTTTTAAAAACCAAAAAGAAGGTACAGGATTAAACCTGTTTTTGAATTTTATATTAAAAGTATAGTTAAAAAATTTTTATAGACTCAAAAAAATATGGCAAGAGCATTTTCTACAGCTTCCACAACTGAAATTGATGTGGAGTTAATGGTGATTGAAGGTACAATTCCTCCTGATATATATGGGTATGTTTTTATTAACTCAGCCTGTGGTACTGTCAGTTCAAAGGGGTTACCCTATCTAGAAAATCTACCTGAAGGGGGGGGTAATGAGGAATTTGGGAGTCCTCTTATCAATGGAGAAGGTGTGGTTATCCGCTTTGATTTAAATGAAAGCGGAAAAATAAAGGTGAGTTCCGGTCTTTTGAAAGCACCATGCTATTATGCTGATGTAGCTACATCGTCACCTGATTCCGATTATGGAAAAGATTTTAGATTCAGGAACATAGGTTTGGGAAGAAGGTCCTTGAGATTGGGTACGCGAAACCAACTGAGTACAGCGGTGATGCCCATCCGCTTCAAATCTGAGGGAAAAACCAGATTGCTGGCCACATTTGATGCAGGGAGGCCTTATGAATTTGATCCGAAGACCTTCAAACTGATTACTCCGATAGGCAAAAACAAAATCTGGCGTTCATTTCTTCCGTTTTTTTTGAATACCCCTTTCAAAACAGTAATGAGTACAGCACATCCTGTTTTTGATCCAGATACAGAGGAGCTTTTTACAGTTAATTTTGGAAAAAGTAAAAAAGAAGCATGGTTGGATAAAGTTCTATTTGAAATTTATGTTCGCCATGAAAATCACTTGAGGGATTTTTTAGTAAACCTTTCCCAAAAGATTAACTTCAATGCCCAAGGGCAGGAATTGAAAATAGAGCAGACAAAAATGATTAAAGCAATCGAAGAGTTTGCTTTTTCTGAACACCTTAAAGACCTACCTTTTGCTTCTAGAATTATTACTGAAATCAGAGAATTTTTCAATAAATGGAGTGGGAAAGTAATACTTAGTAACAACACAGTTTTTTTGATGAAATGGAATGGACAGAAAACTATGGAGCAATGGGAAATCCTGGATGAAAAAGGAAACCCTATTAATCTTGCCCACAATATGCATCAGATAGGATTCAGTAAAAAATACATCTTATTGTGCGATACTAATTTCAAATTCACATTTGATACCATGCTGAATTTTCCTTTTCAAAATGATCCGAAAATCGGACCTCTGATCAGGAAAATTATGTGTCAACCCATGAATGATACCAGTATGCTTTATTTGGTAAAGAGGTCGGATTTGTCTGACTCAAATAACAAAAAAGTAAGAGCCAAATCTATACCGTTGAAGCATGAAACTGTACACTTTTCGGTGGATTATGATGATTCTGATGATATTATTACTATCCATAGCGCACATAATTGCTGTGCCTGTGTTGCAGATTGGTTGAGAAGTTATGATACACTCGCTACGGATCCAGACCGAAAAATAAAAAATGATAAGTTGGGGTTGATTGCAGTAGGGGAGATGGATATCGGCAGAATTGGGAGACTGAAAATAGATGCAGCAAATGGCAAACTCATCGATAGCCAATCAGAATTTAAATTTTTTGATGGTCTGGAAAATGGGAATATCGCAAAAGCCCACACATGGGGAATCGGACTATATACCCATAGAGACATGTTAAGCTATGAAGCAAATACCCCAAAGATCACCCATATATTTTGGCAAAGTTATGGGCTAAAAAAAGAACACCTTTCAAAATTTATTTTTGATATGTATTCAGACAATACTAGGCCAAATAAACAGTTTGCTTCTAATGAAATGCTGGAATTGACCAAAAAAGGTGCGCCACCTGTCCTGCAATGTGTCAATACCCTAACCATGGAATCAGAGGATTTTTACGCATTCGGCAAGGAACAATACATGTGGTCACTTCAATTTATGCCTAAAAAGGCCAATAGTTCTACTATACCTGCCGGAAAGGATGGTTATATTCTCACAACAGTAATCAATGGCAAACCATCTCTTATTGAGGATGAAATTGACTATCTTCCTGAGATTTGGATTTTTGATGCGAATGATTTGAAAAATGGCCCAAAGGTCAGGTTGAAACACCCGGATTTTTCATTTGGTTTTACAATCCATTCTGTCTGGGTTGAGCATGCGGATGAAGTCAATAGACCTGACTATGCCATTAATATTCGAGAAGATTATCCATTAAAGCATTCGAAAATTTTTGGAGTAATTCCATTTCCAGATATTTTGAAGTCAAAACGCGATAAAAAAATAGCCAAACTCTTTGAAAATGAGATTTACCCAAAATTTGATAATTAATTTGAATGATGCTTAAAGAATCATTTCCGTCATTTATAAAAAAGTATGTTTTTGATTCTTTGGATGATGAGAAATCCAAGGAATGGAAAGAGGAATATGTCAGGTTGGGGAAGATATATGTCAAATGGGCTTCTATATTTGTGGTATTTGGGGCCCCTCTTATCATGTTTTCAGAAGTCGAGCTCCTGACAAATTCTTTTGAACTTTGGCTTTGGTTTCGGTTGGGTCCATCTTTTATAATTGCAGTCGCTTTAATCTTCTTTTTTTTATTTAAAGAAAAAATCACTTACATACATGAATACCTGTTCTGCCTGGTTGCTTATCTTTTATATATCAATTCAGGTTTTTGGGCAGATTGCGAGGAAGGTTATAATACTTTTTTGTTTGGACAGTTATGTGTATTGGTGCCGACAGCATTGATTACCCTGCTAAGACCCTTTCTTTATTTTATCAATTTTGTCCTGCATTCAGTAATTATTTTGATAGTTTTTCATTTTACCTGTAATCAGGACTTTACTGTGCTGCTCACTTCTTTTCAATATTTTATATTTCTCATTTTAGCCTTCTCTTCTTACTTGTTTGCTATTTATCGGTACTATCTGATCAGAAAGAATTTTATCTTTCACTTGATTCTCAAAGAAGCCTTGGATGATGTGGAGGAAAAGAGGATGAAATCAGATGAACTTTTACTAAATATTTTGCCCGCCGAAATCGCCCATGAGTTAAAAACCAATGGAAGTTCTATGGCAAGGCAATATGATGAGGTGACGATTATGTTTATAGATTTTGTAAACTTTACGGGCATAAGTGAAAAACTATCACCTAAGGAACTTGTCAGAAATATCCATGAAAGTTTTACTGCATTTGATAAAATCATTGAAAAATATGACATAGAAAAAATAAAGACTATTGGAGATGCTTATCTAGCTGTTTCGGGTTTGCCTAGGGAAAACAAGCATCATGCACATAGTATCACACTGGCAGCATTGGAAATAAGGGATTTAATGGCTAACTCAAAAAGTGAATTCCAAATCAGAATCGGAATCAATTCAGGAACTGTGGTAGCAGGGATTGTTGGGGTAAAAAAATTCGCTTATGATATTTGGGGGGATGCGGTCAATATTGCGGCGAGAATGGAGCAAAACTCAGAAGTAGGCAAAATCAACATTAGCAAAAAAACTTATTTATTGATAAAAGATGATTTCCAGTTTGAGTATAGGGGTGAAATAGCCGCAAAAAACAAAGGCAATATCGATATGTATTTTGTGGATTATAAGTAAAATCTCTTGATTTCATAGCTGATGGATAAAATATCCTCTTCCTTCATCCAAGGATTAAGGGGTAGTGACAAAATACACTTAGATAATTTCTCGGCATTCGGATATTCTTTTCCATCCAAATAGGGAAGCATTTTTGGGATAATGGTGGGATAATGAACAGCAGTTCCAATACCTTTGGTTTCCAAAAAAGATTTGAGTTCATTCCGATTAGAGGTTTGGATTACAAATAAGTGAGCATTATGGTTAGGCTCAAGGATATCATCAGGGAGTTTGAGACCATCAATATTTTTAAGGCTATCTAAATACATGGAGGCGAGTAATTTTCGCTTTTGTTGCCACGATTCGAAGTAATCCATTTTTACATTCAAAAATCCAGCCTGTATGCTATCTATTTTGGCATTTCTTCCAATCCTTAGGTGCTCATCCCTTTTGATTTGACCATGGTTGGTTATTTGCGTTGACCTATCATGGAAATTTTCATTTTTTGTAACCAAAACTCCTGCCTCACCCAATGCTCCCAAGTTTTTTGTTGGATAAAAGCTAAAACACCCTATGTCCCCCCAATTTCCTGCACTGATCCCGTTTTGAAATGCTCCAAAAGCTTGTGCGGCATCTTCAATGATTCGAATATTTTTTTGACTGGACCAACTCACCAATTTTTCCATATCCACCATTTTTCCATATAGATGAACAGAAATGATTGCTTTGGTCCTTTGGGTATACATTGAATCCAATTTTTCCAAATCTATCAATCCATTGTGATCGGTGTCAACAAAAATAGGTTTGGCACCTGACATGATAACAGCTTCTGCTGTAGAAACCCATGTAAGTGCTGGTACCAAAACCTCGTCTCCTGACCCAATTCCTAGGGCCCTTATAGCCACTTCTAAAGCATCTGACCCATTAGAACATGCAATTACAAATGGAACATTTAAATACTCCTTGAGTTTTGATTCAAGTAGAACCACTTCTTCCCCCCCCGAAAAAACACCTTTTTCCAGCATATGAGAAAATTTTTCCTTGAGCGCATTCTTCAGATTCAGTGGAATCTGGCTTAAATCAAGAAAGGGGATCGGTTTGTTCATCTAATAATTTGGCAAGTTGTTGGCTCAGGTTTTTTCTGGAATATTGATTTACATTTTCAGAGATTTTGAATTCTGATTGGGGATTAAAGTTAATCAGGAAATCTTTTATTCCGGTCTTGTCAGTGTGGGCAATTACTTTTCCTCCCTCACAGGAAGAAAGAATTGCAGAAGAATCCCCTTTAGGATCTCCAAGTGCCAAAATGGGTCTGCTGGTAGAAAGGTATTCAAATAGTTTGCCCGGTATATTTCCTTTGGCATTTTTGGTATCTGTTAGGATAAGAAGTAATAGGTGCGCATTTTGGTAGTAATCAAATACCTTTTCATGGGAGACATATCCTTCTAATTTTACGTTTTCCCTCAGCCAGGAATCTTGAGATAAATGATTTACGACAGCTTCCGAAACCTTTCCTACAAAGCGAAGGATAGCATTTTGATGTGATTCTTGAAAAACCTCCTTAAAAGCTTGGATGAAAGGTATTGGGTTCCTGATGGCATCAATCACGCCGGTGTAGAGAATTTCTATTGTTTCTTGACTTGAAACTGAGAATTTCCAATCTGCGGGTAAATCTTCTGAATCGTAGCCATTGGTCAAGAGATGAACTTTCCTTTGCCCCAATTGCTCAAAATCTTGTTGAAAGGTAGGGCTGATGGTGCTGATATTATCAGCGGCGTCTAACACTTCCTTTTCAAGTTTTTTATGTTTTTTTTTGACCCAATCCAACATTGGTAAAGTATCCAGAAATTCCCATTTTGACCAAGGGTCTCTAAAGTCTGCCAACCATGGAACTCCGGTTTTTTTCTTAAGTCCCAACCCAATTAGATGGAGACTGTGCGGAGGTCCAGTTGTAATAATGGCATTAAATTGTCCCTGCTCAATAAGATCTTTTAAAAAATCCACGGAAGGCCTTACCCAAAAAATTCGGGGATCAGGAATCAGAACATTGGCTCTCAACCAGATAGCGGACTGGTCGGTGAATGATTTTTTCTTTTTTTCCAATACTTTGGCAGTATCCCCCAACTTTTCTTTTTTTATCTTTCGGAAGATACTATATGGCTCCCAAATAGGAAATTTAATAACCTCCAATTGGGGGTTGATTTCTTGGATCAGACTTTCATCTTTGAGCTCAAAATCAGGGTTTTCAGGAGTGAAAATCACCGGTTCCCATCCAAATTCAGGCAGATACTTTGCGAACTTCAGCCACCGCTGAACCCCTGAACCCGCTGAAGGCGGCCAATAGTAGGTGATGATAAGGACTTTTTTGGTCATGGAGGAGTACAGTTTAATTATTGCGTTTTTGTCACTTCGAGTAATGAAAGTTAGCCTTTACATAAAGGGGAAATGACACCAGGTTAACCCTAACTATGGCAGGCAGTCGTCATCCCGAGTCCCAAATATTTTTAAAATGTTCAGAAAAGGAATGACATCAAGTTACCCGCTAGGAAGCAGTCATCATGAGTCCCCAACATTTTGAAAATGTTCAAAATAGGAATGACATCAAGTTACCCGCTAGGCAGCCGTCATTCTGAGGTACGAAGAATCTCCAGAGGTCCTATTTATGTTTATAATACATTTCCTGATCCTCGAGAGACCCTGATCCCGATAGCCATCGGGATCAGGGTGACGGCAGCTAAGAAATCTGTCATTGGTAGGCACGAAGGATCTCCAGAAATTCTATTTATGCTTATATTTATCATTTCCTGATCCTCGTGAGATGCTTCTCCTGGATAGCCCCGATAGCTATCGGGGGGATCAGCATGACGGCTGCTCCGATTTATGTCATTGGTAGGCACGTGCATTTTGTAAACGTTCAGAATTGGTAGCGACATCAGGTTACCCGTCATTCCGAGGTACGAGGAATCTCAAAAGGTTCTATATATATTCATATTTATAATTTCCTA
>NZ_JBGSXS010000425.1:0-6955 GCF_041751335.1 Aquiflexum sp. | reverse complement strand
TGAGAACCAAGCATACCGATCTCGGGAATCAAAAGCAGATACTGTGATGGTATATTTGCCTTTCACCCTAGCCGGGCTGAATGAGGTTGCTGGCAATCTTGAATTCCCAGAAGCAATGACCATCCAGATTCTTCTTTTTTCTGAAACTCTTAATACGGCTTCATCTAGTGCCGTACTGGAATCGAAACCACCGAAACTCAGATTTGCGACATCCCCGGGGATACCTCTGACGCCAACATGTTCTATGCCTGCTATCATGCCTGAAAATGTGTAATTTGCCCAAGGACCAAAGAAAATTTTGACCGGCACTACTGAAACCCCGGGAACAACACCCACTACACCAAAATTATTGTCCAGGGCTCCGATTGTCCCGGCAACATGAGTTCCATGTCCATGTTCGTCATCCAAATTCCAGTCTTTCTTTTTGCAATTGTAGGCATCAAATCCTTTTTTGCTGTCCACATTCAGATCCGGATGATCCAATTGGATACCTGTATCAATTACAAAGACACTGTTTCTCCCTGAGTATGAAAAAGGTCCCCCCACCCTTTTGATGCCCCATGGCACCACTTGGGTATTAGGTTCCAAATCCTCAATTACTTTAAATGGCGGTCTATCTGAAGGTTTTCCAAGGGTTCCCATCCTATCCTGCTCCACATATTTTACTCTGGGGTCATTTCGAATCAATTCCAGCTTGGATTGATCCATCCTTGCGCAAAATCCTGTCAAAGCCATGGAATAAACCCTTTCGAGGTTATCCTCACCAATCTTGTATTCCTTGAACAAATCCTCTATCTCTTGACGCATTGACATCTGTGAACCTTCATAATCTTCATCATCTATCCTGAAGGAAAGTTGGTTTTCATGAAGCACCACAATATACTGGTCTTCGATGGGTACGGTACTGATGGATTCAAACAAATCCGGGTTGCCTACTGTATCTAATTCCTGATGATTCTGTTCTGAACAAGAGAAAAACAAGAGTATCAGGGAAGGCAACAAAAATGATTTTAAAAATCGTTGTCTTTTCATAAAATAATTTGGGTGATTAATTAAGCAGAAATATAAGTATTTTTCTTAAATCAATAGGATTTTCCGGTTTCAGTTTATTTTTTTTCATAAAATCTTTTAAATCATTGTACCTATCTCCTGCCAAATCCCTCAATGCGGAGGTATTCGCCTTAAATTCAGTGGACTGCATTCCTTCAATAAAAAGGAATTTAATATCATGCCTAAAAGTGTCATATTGAGGACCCGTATATCCATCTCTTACCCTACTGGGATTCACAAGAGTTTTGGAATGAACAGCAATATACTTCCCTTGATCATTTTCAAATAATATTTCGACCAATTGAGATTTTCCGGAAACAAACTCCATCCTAAATAGCCTTTCATCTTCTTCTCCGGTTTTGATCCAATTCCAGTTTTTCAGAGGCAAAGGTTCAGAATCTTCTCCTCCTGTTTGGATATATACTGTATTGGTTTCCAGAAAAATATTAAAGGGGACCTGTTTGTGCACATTACCATTGCTTAAAGAAATATTTCCCATTGGAGGTATTTCAAAAAGGAACGGCGTTCCCTTTACGCCATCACTTTTTGGGTTTATTCTGAATGTTCCGGTTTGTTGATTTTCAGGACTTCTGATGGTCTGAATTGCTTGGCTGAATGCAGAATATGTCCACATCATCCCCATCAAAATGAGCAATAAATATTTAAAGTGCTTCTGCATATTGGAGTTGGGATGATTTTTCTTTCACAATTTACCAAAACAAATCACAATTAGAAAATGGGCGGTACTTCAATTATATATTTACTTTTGCAATATGAAAGAATCTATTTTGTCTTTAGCTCCCCAACACTGGGAAGAATACGAACTTATTGATACAGGTGGATTTGAAAAACTGGAAAGATTTGGGAAATATGTCTTGAGCCGTCCCGAACCACAGGCCATCTGGGACAAAAGTCTGAGTGAGGAGGAATGGAAAAATATGGCCCATGCACAATTTGCCAAGGAAAAAAACAATCCTGAAAAGGGCCATTGGAATGAACTGACAGAAATCCCCCACAACTGGCAAATCAACTATCAGAATCCTGATGGTTTAAAGTTGAAACTCAATCTGGCCATGACCTCTTTCAAGCATATCGGGATCTTCCCTGAGCAAGCTGTCAATTGGGATTACATTTCGGACACTTTGAAGTCGTTCCCTGTCAAAAACCCTAAGTTATTGAACCTCTTTGCCTATACAGGTGCTGCTTCGGTGGCAGGAAAAGCATGTGGTGCAGAAGTAACCCATTTGGATTCCGTAAAACAGGTAGTAACCTGGTCCAAACACAATATGGAATCTTCGGGGCAGGAAGGGATCCGATGGATCGTCGATGATGCCATGAAATTTATCCGAAGAGAAGTCAGGCGTGGAAACAAGTACCATGGAATTATCCTTGATCCACCCGCCTATGGCCGTGGTCCTGATGGTGAAAAATGGATTCTCGAGGAACAGATCAACGAAATGCTCAAACTCTGCGCAGAACTCCTTGATCCTGTCCACCACTTTCTGATTTTGAATATGTATTCCCTAAGTTTCAGTTCCATGATCGCTGCCAATTTGATCCATTCCAATTTTGGGGAAGTAGAAAATGCCGAACACGGAGAGCTGTATTTGGTTGATAGATTCAAGAAGAACCTGCCTTTAGGGATTTTCTTTAGGTTTAGAAAGTTTTGAGACGCAAATGTTAGACACAAGATGCAAGACACAAGATTCAATACTTGGTTAGTTTTAGATTGGAGGTTTCAGAAATTGGATTAAGCTTAAGTGTTCCTTGACTAGTTAGGGAACTTTCACCGAAGTAACGTACCTCAAAGATGTGAGTGAAGACACTCAAATCGGCATACATAAGTTCTAATTCAAGTAAGGTTGTCGGGTTGTAAAGTTGTCCCCAGTAAATACTGTCCTTCTTTATACATCGTTCATTGTACTTTGCACAAAAAGATTATAATAGTTTAAAGTCTACTGTTCCACTCATCTCAGATTTTATCTCTTGCTTCTCGGTTCTAATCTATCGATTCTTGGCTCTTGGTTCTTGGCTCTTGCTTCTCAAATCTCATGTCTCAAATCTCACATCTACCCAAATGAACAACCGTCAACTCTTCCTCTCCCACCTTGCACAGACCACAGATTTTCCGTTGATGATCGAAATAGAGCGGGCTGAGGGGGTTTATATGTATGGGCCTGACAGGAAAACTTATATCGATCTGATTTCGGGAATTGGGGTCAGCAATGTGGGACATAGGCACCCCAAAGTATTAGAAGCTATTCAGGAACAATTGGATAAATACCTGCATCTGATGGTCTATGGAGAATATGTCCAAAGTCCGCAAACGCTTTTGGCGAAAGCACTTTGCGAAACACTTCCATCCCATTTGGACAATGTTTATCTGGTCAATTCAGGAAGTGAAGCAGTGGAAGGAGCCTTGAAATTGGCCAAAAGATTTACCAACAGGCGTGAAATCATCTCCTGTGTTGATGCCTATCATGGTTCATCCCATGGTTCACTTTCAGTCGGGGGAAATGAGATTTTTAAAAGGGCCTACCGTCCACTACTGCCCGGAATCAAGAATATTGTTTATGGCTCTTTTCATCAACTGGAAGAAATCACTGAAAACACTGCTGCATTTATCGTAGAAACCATACAGGGTGAGGCAGGTATTAGAGTCGCCTGTTCAGAATATTTTCAAGCCTTGAGGAAAAAATGTGATGAGACCGGTACCCTATTGATTTTAGACGAAATCCAGGCTGGTTTTGGGAGAACTGGGAAATTTTGGGCTTTTGAGCATTTTGGAATTGTACCGGATATTTTGGTTTGTGCCAAAGGAATGGGCGGTGGAATGCCCATAGGTGCTTTTATTGCCAATAAGGATTTGATGGGTGCATTTAAAAACAACCCCTTATTGGGACATATAACCACTTTTGGAGGGCATCCGGTTTCAGCTGTTGCATCCTTGGCTACCATCAAAGTGATTCAGGAAGAAAACCTTTTGGAACAGGTAGAGACCAAAGCAAACCTTTTCAAAAAACTTTTAGTCCACCCGAAAATCAAATCCATCCGAAATAAAGGCTTGATGATGGCTCTGGAGTTTGAATCATTTGATGTTTTAAAACCCATAATAGATCGGGCAATTGAGAAAGGAGTCATCACCGATTGGTTCCTTTTCTGCGACGATGCCATGAGAATTGCCCCACCTTTGATCATTACGGAGGAGGAGATTGAGAAGGCTTGTAGGGTGATTTTGGAGGCGGTTGAGGAAGAGGAAGGGTGATTTTACAGTCTTAGATTGAATAAATTGAGTAGAGGGGTTCACCTTGTAATTTCGAACGTAGGGAGAAATAGACATCTCTCCACAATAATTATCGGGATCGAAGTGACATTGCAAAGTTTGAAAGCATTATTAATGCTTTATTGGATCGATAGTGCCAAAGGCTTATCCTTGTCATTTCGACCGTAGGGAGAAATCTATTATGCCTTGAGGTTTTAGACTTCTCCTGCCGTCGAAGGACAAGGAGAAGTTATTTTTAATAGCTGTCCTTGTTTTGTTGGATCTCTACTGGCATTTAACCTCTCCTTATCATTTCGAACGTAGAGAGAAATCTATAAGCCTCAATAGAAACCAAAGTCTGATTATTTAATAGGCCAGACAGGTTGCCTCAAATGTTCCATTAAATAATTTAGCCTTTCCAGAATCTCTCCACTTTTCATTCAATTGTATTTTTTTAAATATATAATCGTCAAATTACCGATTATCTGTTTATTTTTTTACATTTATTCTATGGAAATCATGCTTCAACTGCAACAGTTTGCAAACCAACCTATACCCCACTTCCTGTTAGTGAATTTACTTGAAGGTTATAAAAACCCAAATGACAAGATTTATGACTTGACAAAAGCAGGTTATTTAGAGTCTATCAAAAAAGGACTTTATATTTTGGGTCCAAAGTTAAGTAATACAACACCCGAACCTTTTTTAGTGGCGAATCAAATTTATGGCCCAAGTTATATTTCGATGGAATCGGCTTTGGCATTTTATGGTATGATTCCAGAAAGGGTTTATGGAATTAGTTCTGTGACGACTAAACCAAGTAAGGAATTTAAAAATTCTATGGGAACATTTTCTTTCACCCACCTTCCAATTCCCTATTATTCCTTCGGGATTGTAAGTTTTGAAATTGCCCCGCAACAAAATATATTGATTGCGTCACGAGAAAAAGCCCTGACCGATAAAATCATTACATCTAGAGGATTAAATCTTAGATCCATTATAAGTACTAGAGAATACTTGGTTGGAAATCTGAGAATTGAGGTTTCTGATTTGGAAGAACTTGATTTAGAAATTATTGAGGGTTGGATTCCTTATTGTCCTAAAAGAAACAATATTAAACTTCTGATAAAAACTTTAAAAAATCTATGATCAAGCAATGGATTGAGCTTTACAAGCCAAAAAACAAGGAAGAACTGAATCAGTCAATGCGTGAAGTCATGCAAGAAATTACACTTGCTGGGCTTTACCGGGCTTCTTTTTATGAAAAGGCGGCATTTTATGGTGGAACAGCATTGAGAATATTTCATGGTTTAGACAGGTTTTCTGAAGATCTTGATTTTACACTTTTGGATATCTATCCAGATTTTTCTTTATCGAAATATTTGAATTCTATTGAAAACGAATTCTCCTCCTTAGGGCTACAAGTTTCAATAAAAGAAAAAGAGAAATCAAAGAGTACTCAAATTGAATCTGCTTTCTTAAAATCAGAAACTGTTTGGAAAGAATTGATTCTTGAAAATACAATCCCTGGAATTTGGGTTGACCAAAAACCAAACATCAAGGTAAAGATTGAGGTAGATACAAGGCCTCCAATGGGGTTTTCTACAGAGGAAAAATTGTTGTTAAAACCTTTCTCTTTTTATGTAAAATGTCTATCAATCCAAGACCTTTTTGCTGGAAAAATGCATGCTTTACTTTTTAGGAAATGGAATCAAAATGTAAAAGGAAGAGATTGGTATGATTTCGAATGGTATGTCAAAAAAGGTATTCCAATAAACCTTAATCATTTTATATTAAGGGCTTTGGATAGTGAGGATTTAAAAGCGGCCGAGCTATCTAAGGAGGAATTCAAGATACTCCTTCATCAAAGAATTGAAGATGTGGATTTACAAATTGCAAAAGCAGATATCCTTAGGTTTATTAAAAATCCTCTAGTCATTAAAATCTGGTCAAAAAATTACTTTCATGATTTAGTTAACCATATTCAGTTTTCCTGACTTTAATTTGAATACCTTATATTTAAGCATATTTTCTTACCCAAATTCACCCTTATGAAAAAACTCCTCTTTGCCCTAATCATCCTGTTTTTTGTAATCATTGCCGGCTATCAGATTGTCAAGTACCAATTTGGGCCAACTTATTCCGGTGAGATTGAAATGCCTAGTCTTTCTACTGAAACAGAGATTTACTTTGACGATTATGGAGTTCCGCATATTTATGCCCAAAACGCCAAAGATGCCTATATGGCTTTGGGGTATGTTCATGCACAGGACAGGCTGTTTCAAATGGAAATGACACGGCGGGTCGGAACGGGAACTTTGGCGGAACTATTGGGTGAGGATTTGGTGGATGTGGATAAATTCTTCAGGACATTGGGCTTGCCCAAACATGCTGAATGGAGTACAGAGGAATGGAACAAGGCAGGAAACTCTGAATGGAAAACTGCCACTGAAGCCTATATCAAAGGCGTGAACCAATTTATCCAAAACGGAAAACTCCCCATAGAATACACCCTATTAGGCTCCAAACCAAGAGAATTTACGATTAATGACATCCACGCCATTACAGGTTATATGTCATTTACATTTGCCATGGCGATGAAAACCGATCCCCTTGTGACCTATATGGCCAGAAAATTGGGCC
>NZ_JBGSXS010000424.1:0-10753 GCF_041751335.1 Aquiflexum sp. | reverse complement strand
TGATTTTTCTGCTATTAGCAAAGCGGAATTATTAAGGGAGACTTTTTATTAATTTTTATCCGTAAATCAAATTCTTTAACCTATCCACTGAAAGTGGCTTGATGATATATTCTTCTATTTCAGGGATCAATTTGATGGGTTCGATATCATCAGGATGTATGGAACTGCTGACCATCACAATTCTGAATTTGTTTTTGGTCTTTTTGTCGAACTTTATGAATTGCTGTATAAAATGCCAGCCGTTTGTTCCCGGCATGTGCAGGTCCAATAATACCAAGTCTTTTAATCCTCTTTTCTTTTTGACCTTGGGGTGGGTCAAATTTGATTGAATATAATTCATGGCTTTTGAGCCATCTGGAAGCAATACTACCTCTCCATTGTAGCCAATATGGTCAATAAGTCTTTTATGGACCTGACATGTCACTGCGTCGTCATCAACAAGAATGATTTTGTCCCACTGCATAAGGTGATTTATTAGGGGTAATTGAGTAATATAATTTAGGGTGATTTAACTTTGTCATAAGTTAAATGTTTTTTAAATGTAACAAATTACTTTTTAAAAATTATACATTTTAAATTGACTTTTTTTTATAAAAGTGAAAATTTTCTTATAAATGACTGAATTACAGTTAAATAAAATATGCTTATTAAACAATAAAAATATGCCGTTAAGTAAGTATTGCCTATTTTCTGGTAAGAAATTCTTGTTTTTATCTAATTTGCGTATGGATATTTTGAATAGATAAAATAAGTATAAGTATTCCTAAGCCAGGGTTTATTTTGTCTAAATCGGTATCCATTTTACATAGATGCAGTTGGTGTTTTTTTGATTTCAATAAATTTTAGTGTTGTAACCCCTTTCTTTCTTCAAATACTTCTCCTGCAATGACAGCTCCTGATTTATTGCCGAAATCATTTCTGATAAAAGTAAGCAAGTCTGCAATTTCCTGATCTGAAAGATGGTCATAAGCCGGCATTTCCTGATTGTATTTTTGCCCGTTGACAGTGATTTCTCCGGATAATCCCTTTAAAATGACTCGGATCAATTTTCCTTTGTCACCCGTCACCCAATCTGTTTGGGATAAAGAAGGGATCAAATCCTCAGCCCCTTTACCCTCGGGTCCATGGCATGTAAGACAATGTTGTGTGTATAATTTGGCCCCGGCTTCCATCTCGACAGGTACTTGATAGGCCCAGTTTTCATCCATTAATTTGATAGGCTCAAGTTCCTTTGCAAATACTGGTAAAGATGTGTCCATCTTTTGATTTTCAGCCATTTTTCTGATTCTAACTATCTTGTCCGGACCTTCGGGCAATCCGTCATACAACCAAGGTTGGAATCTGGGGTGCCAATCCCTGTTACTTGTGGAAAAAAAGATTTCTCCTTCGGGTGAAACAGCAATATCCCTGATTCTTCCAAAATGCTTTTGGATAAAAATATCCTCACTTTTTACTTTTTCTCCCTTATCATCCAAATGCAAAATCCGAATGGATTGGCCTTTCATCGTGGCAATTAACAGGCTATTGGTCCAATCAGGAATATCATTATGCCCATAATAAGCCAATCCTGCTGTAGCTAATGTAGGGATCCAGGCAGCTAATGGTTCAATGACAGCCACATTATTTGCATAGTCCACTTCTTTTTCCAAGTCAATAAATCCCTGCACATCAGGCCAACCGTAATTGCCCCCTTTAACCAACAAATTGACCTCGTCATCATTCAATGGACCATGGTCAGAACCATACAGTTGATTGTTTATACCAAATGTCAATCCTTGAGCGTTTCTCAACCCCATAGACCAAACTGGATTGTTGGGAAAAGGATTGTCTTCGGGAATGCTGCCATCAAGGTTGATCCGTAGGATTTTTCCACCCAAAAAACTTTCATCCTGGGTCAGGTTTACTTTGCCCACATCACCCAAAGAAAAAAACAGCTTATCATTTTCTGATATTACAATCCTCGAACCATTATGGAAAGTAGCCCCAGGTAGGCTGTCCAAAAGGATCATTGGATTTATCAACATCTCTTTTTTGTAATCGTACCTGACTAATCTCGATCTGATTTCTTCTTCCTGACCTTGTTTGGGAATTGCAAAAGTGTAATGTAGGAAAACCAAAGGTTCTACAGGATGTACTGTCATCCCCAAAAGTCCATAGGATTTCTTTGCGATCAGGTCAGGAACCTGAAAAATATCTTTGACCACACCAGTCTCCAAATCCAATAAATGGACGGAACCTGAAACCTGTGTAAACCAGAGTTTACCGGAAATACTGGCTTCTATGTCCCAGGGCACTTCCAGGTCTGTGACTACTTCGGAAATTTCCAAAATAGCATTATCCAAATGGATATAACCTACGATAGGGTAGTCAGGAACGGTTTCAGAAGTTTTCTCACTGCATGAATAAAAGGTTAGGAAAACCAGGAAAATGAATAGTTTAGATCTCATTTGGTGCGATTTTGACCTTCTAAGATAAGCACTTCTTTGAAAACCACTAAATTGAATTTGGTCAATCGCTGAATATAAAGAACCCAAATCCACCTGGATCCCTGATGATGATGTTGTCTACGATTCCCTCTTTGTTGAAATAGGTGATTTCCTCAGTGATTAGGATTTCGAGATCACGGATTTTTTGGATAACAGCCAGATTATCCTTTCCATTGAAATAGGTCAAGGAGGGATTATAAAAGAGGTGCGGACAAGAAAGTGGTTTCATCAAGGAAATTATGAAGTCTTCTCTTTCCAATGAAACATAGCCTTGTTCTAGAGATCCACTGGAAATCTTGAAACCTAATGTTTCATAAAACCTAATTGATCTTTGGATGTCAGTGGTTTCCAAACTTAACCCTGCATAATTCCCTAAAATGCTAAAACTTTTATCTTCTAATACAGGGAAATCGGGTGCAGGAATTTCCATCAGATATATCCATACTCCGCTTGGGTCCGCAAGAAGGTATCCATCACTGAAAGTTGTGATTGCTATATTTTCTTGAAGTTTACTGATTTCTGATTTCCAATTATTTTTAAAAAGTTTGACACCTGCTCTTGCATATCGGTCAGTGTTGATTTCAATATAAGCTTTACCATCATTGACTATCAGAGGATCATTCGAAACTATTTTAAATCCAAGATTTAGATAGAACTCCTCGCTTTTAAGTTTGTTTGGGGTAGGGGATTGTGAGATGGATATCATTTAATGATCGATGAGTTTCATTAATCGCTATTTTTATTCAAATTTTTCAAATGATTAACTATAAACATTTTTTAAGACCTTTTTCCAATTCAATCGCTTTAAGCCCAAACGCCTTTTCAATCTTGGATGAATCAAAACAATAATCCTGATCCAATTGATAGCGAAGATCTTTGACTTCACTCAGCAATGGGATAAAAAGCGCCAATATACTCACCATAAATGCAGGCAGTATAGAAAGCTTTGGTTTGACTCCCATTTCCTTTGCCAATATATTGACTACTTCCTGTACAGTCGGGTAGCGCTTGGAAGTGGGTAAGTGCCACACCTGATTCCAAGCGGATTCATGTTGGACCAAAACCGATGTGGCATGGGAGGCATCGGGGATGTAGGTAAAGGAATGTTTGCGGTTACCATCATACATCCATTGGGCTGTTTTTCCGGCTTTCATCCGGTTGATGACTGCTTCGTGCAAGAAACTTAATTTGGCATCAGGACCATAGAAATCAGCCGCACGTACAATCATGGCGGTTAATTGGCCTGATTGGACTTTGTCCAAAATCATTTGTGCAATTTGAGCACGAACCTTGCCCTTTTTGCTTTGGGGATTTACCGGAGTTTCTTCGGTAAGGTGACCGACATGTGATGGGTCATAGCAGTACATGTTGTCAAAAAATACCAATTTGGCATTGTGCCTGATACAGGCTTTGATCACATTTTCCATAATGATAGGCCACTGTTCCCTCCAGATTTTGATCTTGTAGGTGATCCCTGTGACTAAGTACACCGTACCCGAACCAGCAATGGCTTTGTCCACATCTTCTTCAATGAGCAAATCCGCTTTAACCAATTCTTCATTGCCCATGATGGTTTTGGGATTGCGGCTGACCAATCGAACATTATCAGTAAAAGCGGATAGGTCTTTGGCCAAAGAAGTTCCGATATTACCGGTCGAACCAAGAATGGTGTGAAGAGAAGAATCTGCCATTGTTTTTTATTGACAATATAAAAAATTTTTCCATTCAGTTTCCCGATTTTCATAGACTTACTAAAAATTAAAACCTTACCATTTTTTCCATTCCTACTGTACCCAGCCAAATTCTGCCTTTTTCCTATATCAGATCACTTCTTTGTGTGATGCTGAGTTCAGGAATCGAAAAATTAAAAGGCGTGTGGTAGAATGATGTTAAAAAGGACACAAACCTAATTTATCGTCCATGCTCCCGTTTATTACAGGAGATCGGACGATTAAAAAATAAATTTAAAAATGGTCAAGAGTAATTGGATTAAAACATTGAATCGAGTTTAAAGAAAAGGAAAATTAAATCAACGAAAATTTGGGAGTTTATGGATATACTAACCTTGGTAATCGATCATGGCTGTATTTAATCAAACCTTATAAAACTCCACCAATCTCCCATCAAAACCAGCCACCTTTTCAACCAAGGCCATTCGCTTCTTTTCGTCCAATGCTTTGAATTTTCTGGCCATGTCTATTTTTTCCTGTAGCATTTCTGCATTGTCCGCGCCTGTTACAAGTACCGAAATCGGAAGGGACCAGGAAAAGTAAAGTGCTTCTTCCACGCTTATTGCATTGGGAACAATTCTTGGTTTATCCCCATGATTGAAATGAGAGGTGCCTCCGAAAAAACCTCCATTGGCTAGGGTTTTCATGGCAATCGGAGCCATCTCTTTTTTGATCAATTGGGGAAGGACATTGTTGATAAAGCTTTTGTAGTTGGGGTCAAAGGCATTGATGGGCATCTGACATACCTGAAGGGCATCGGTCCGCTCCAGCATTCGTTGATGGGCTTTGTAATCTGCATGGCCGGAGAAACCCACATACTTCACTTTTCCGCTTTTTTGGGCTTCCAGTACCACGTCAAGCACACCGTTTTTGATCCTGCTATCCACGTCAGAGGGACTGCCCACAGCATGGATAAACCAAAGGTCCAAGTAATCGGTATTCATCTTTTTGAGGGTGCCTTCCAGATGGTCTCTCATGGTTTTGCCATCCCTTGCGGTTGATTTGCTTTGGATAAAGGCGACATCACGGTATTTAGGTGTAAGGAACATGCCATAGCGCTTTTCCGATAAACCATTGCCATAGGATTCTGCATTGTCAAAAAACCTCACACCACCTGCAAGTGCTATCTCAATGGTCTTTTGGGCTTCTTTTTCACTCATTTGGGCAATATGCGCCCCACCCAAGCCCAACATGGTGACCGAAATGCCAGTTTTTCCAAATTTCCTTTTGGGAAGCAATTCGCCTAATCGATCTTTTTCAGGTGTATTTTTGGTTGAAAGTGAATTTCCAAAATCATCGGTAAGAGGCATTCCGGTTATTGGAAGCATTATTCCTGCGGTTAAGCCTGCCAGAGATTTGAGGAAAGCTCTTCTGTCTTTTGGGACTTCGCTGATTTGGTTTTCTGGGGCTTTCCAAGGCCAATCCACACAAGTGTTGATTTCCGGGAACAATACATGGTCTGCTTTTCCTTTGAAAACAAGAGTAATCACCTCAAATCCTTTCAATTTCTCTTTGACAGTTTCCAAGGTTTTTCCGGTGACCGATACGTCATCGACCAAAAATATTTTTGAGCCTTTTTCCATAGGAACCATCAAATCCTCCAAAAAAACGGGCATTTCTCTTTGGGGATTATTTTCATCATCCCTAAAATTGACTCGAACCACCAATAATTTTGCTCCAATTTTTTGAGCAACCATCTGGGCCGGTATGGCGCCACCTCTCCCTATCCCAATCACCAAATCTGCATGGGGAATGGGGTAGCTGTCCAGCCTTTGTTGGATGATGGTTAGGGATAAGGGTTGTTTAATTGCCATGATTGAAGGAGGTTTTTGGTAGGATTTATTTTGAGATTTTCCATGATGGATTTCCATATTTCAGAAGCAGGAAATTCAACAATAACAATATCCCGATCCCTGGTAATGCACGGGACAAGGAACCGAGGAAAAAATCCATAGGCGCAGCAGGCAAAATAGGGATGACTAATAGAAGAAGGGAAGAAATCACTTTAGATCCAATATATCCAAAAGGAGCTGCAATCCATTTAAAGGTTTTAAGGATGAGTAAGAGAAATGCTATTCCGGTAAAAAACGTCAATTCCAAAGTCAGTACCGCCAAAAATCCCCAATTCGGATTGCCGGTAACCAGAAAATTGAGCAAAGGGGCTAGTATGGCTATAGGCAGGGCTACTTTCCAATTGTACCAAAAAAGGGCAATGAATGGAATGTAGAACATGGGTAAGAGATAGGCTCCGATAGGAAAGCCATTTATAGGAGGAATCAGGTGTATCACAAAAGGAAAAAAAACAGCAGCCAATAAAATCAATGTGGTTGTCCTGATCCAGGAAAAGCTTCCAAGTTTGCTGATGGTGTACATGTTAAGTGGGACTTGTTGGAGGACATAATTTAAGGAATTGTGCTCGAAAATTTCTTAATTTTTAAGAAAATAGCGAAGATCATAATGAAATTGATTTTGGAAAGGGGAGATAAAAAGCTACATTCTTCAAAGATATTATTCGGAATTTTTCCTTTGTGAAGATACAGGAAGACGAATATGAGGAAGACACTGATGAGGAGGTAAAGGAGAATATCCGTGAAGGCGTCAAGGAATTAAAGGAGGTTTTGGAGGGGAGAAAGAAAGCACAACCATTTGAAGAATTTTTAAAAGAACTTGATGAAATATAGATTAAAGGTTGTCAGAAACTTTAATAGGGAATCAAAGAGATTGATTAGAAAATACCCTTCACTCCGTTTATAAATAGAGAAATTGGGGAATGAACTGATAATTAATCCTTTTCAGGGAACCCCTATTGGTAAAGGTTTCTACAAAATTCGAGTCGCGATTAAATCCAAAAGGTAAGGCAAAAGAGCAGGAGGAAGGGTGATTACTTTCATTAAAGTTGTTGCCGAAACGGTTTATCTGGTTTCTATCTATGATAAACCTGAAAAGTCAGATATAAGCGATGAGGATTTGGACAATCTTTTTGGGGAAATTGAGGATTGATTTTTTGGCCTTGGTGTGTCTTCACAAACTAATATTTGAAACGAACCTCAACAATACGCGAACCCTAGCATGAGTTTAATATCGGCAATGCCTACGGCATTTTTTGGGATTTCATTTGCTGTGAAGCTTTCAGCAGAAAGTTTAATATTCGGGAGTTTCTTAATTGTAATTAGTTTCAAGAGGAAATTTATGTTTCGCCCATACCGTGCCTATGGCAGGAAATCCTACAGCTCTAGTAAGATCACCTGACTATATTAACAAACCTTTCGGGCGCAAGCTCCATTGGAGTGGAACATATAATAGCCACGGGTTTTAACCCGTGGGTATGATTAGTTAGTTTTGGCAAGTCCCGTAGGGAGGGACGATTTAATTACAATTCCACCTTGATATAATAGTTTTCTAAACCTAAGGATCAGTAATTGCATGGTAAATCAAATTTGGAAGGTTAGAGGAAAGGAAATAAAGTTCCGAAAAAGAAGAGGTTCGTGAAGACACGAAACTTAGCATCAAGTCAATTTTAGTTCTTTTCAATATTGGTTCCTCGATGCTTGGGACAAGTTTTGGAAATTCCTTCTTTTCTTTTTGTCAAGTCCTCCGGTCTCACCCTTGCAGCCCGGAAGTTAGATCTCCATCTATTTATACATTTTCTTCCTCAAAGCCTTAACTTCCTCCGAATCAAGGTAATCATCGTAAGGCATTCTTTTGTCTATGGTGCCTTTTGGGGTGAATTCTATAATCCGATTTGCAGTGGAGGAAACAAAAGCATGGTCATAGGAAGTCATCAAGACTGTTCCGTTAAAGTCAATGATGGCGTTGTTGAAGGCCGTGATGGATTCAAGGTCCAAGTGGTTGGTTGGTTCATCCATGACGAGGAGGTTTGGATTTTGGAGCATCATCCTGGAAATCATGCAGCGTACCTTTTCACCTCCGGAGAGCACAGCGCATTTTTTCAAGGATTCCTCACCTGTAAACAACATCCTTCCCAAGAATGTCCTGACATAAGCCTCTTCCTGATTTTGGGAATACTGTCCCAACCAATCGATTAGGTTCAATTGTGTCTGAAAAAACTTGGAATTGTCATTGGGTAAATAGGCTCTATTTATCGTCACGCCCCATTTGTAGCTGCCTTTTTGAGTTGGAATTTCCTCCATGATGGTCTGGAAAAACTTGGTGACTGCCTGTTTGGTTTTGGAGATGAAAGCTATTTTATCCCCCTTGTCTACCATCAAGTTGACATCCTTGAAATATACGGCATTTTCATCCTTCAACTCCAATCCTTCGGTCATGAAGATTTGGTCACCGGCTTCTCTTTCAGGTTTGAAGATGATACCGGGATATTTTCTTGTGGATGGCTGAATGTCGTCCACATTGAGTTTTTCAAGCATTTTCTTCCTGGAAGTGGCTTGCTTGGATTTGGAGACGTTGGCAGAGAAGCGGAGAATAAACTCCTGCAATTCCTTTCTCTTTTCTTCTACTTTTTTGTTTTGGTCAGACTTCTGTTTGGCAGCCAATTGGGAAGATTCGTACCAGAAGGTATAGTTACCGGAATATATCCTGATTTTGCTGAAGTCGATGTCCACGATATGGGTAGAAACAGCATCGAGGAAGTGACGATCGTGGGATACCACGATCACCAGGTTTTTGAAATTCACCAAGAAATCCTCCAACCAATTGATGGTCTGTGCATCAAGGTCGTTGGTAGGTTCATCGAGAATCAGGATGTCAGGATTGCCAAAAAGCGCTTGGGCCAACAGGACCCTTACCTTTTGGTTACCGGCAAGTTCCTTCATCTTAAGATAATGCAGGTCCTCGCTGATGCCAAGACCGGATAGGAGGGAGGCTGCATCGGATTCAGCATTCCATCCGTCCATTTCGGCAAATTCAGCTTCCAATTCTGAGGCTTTGATCCCATCAGCTTCCGAAAAATCCTCCTTGAGGTAGATGGCATCTTTTTCCTCCATGATGGCATACAATGTTTTGTGGCCCATGATAACTGCCTTCAACACTTCTACCTCATCAAATTCAAAGTGGTTTTGTTTTAATACTGCCATCCTTTGTCCCGGTGTGATGTGGACAGAACCCGAAGTACTGTCCTGATCTCCTGAAAGGATTTTCAAAAAAGTGGATTTTACGGCACCGTTGGCACCGATGACACCATAGCAGTTGCCGGGTGTGAATTTTAGGCTTACTTCATCAAATAAGGTTCTTTTGCCGAACTTGAGGGAGAGGTTATCTACAGTAATCATTGATTGCTTGGAATTTTGAAGGTGCAAAGATAGGGAATTCCCGGAAAGGCGCTAGGGGGGAGGTGAGAAATGGTTGGGAAATTAAAAAAGGGTGGGAGATAAAAAAAGATAGTTAAATTAAATGTTAATCAGAAAATTTCAATTTGATCTTTTTTCCATTAAACTCTTTACTATTGATTTCAATTAATCTTTGGAGCAAAGCCTCCTCGTCTTCATCTACCCCCTTCAACCAGTTTTCAAATTCTAATTTAACTGATGGAGTTAAAGTTGAAAAATCAAATGCACCATAAGTTAACCCACCATCAAATAATTCAAAGAATTCAGTATTTAAATAATGAATGCAATTTTCAATTAAGTTTATTCCAGTGTTGATGAATTTGCTCCCAAAAATCATCTCTTTTGATGTCCTTGAATATGTATGTATATATTGGGCTAAATCATTACAATAATCATCAGTTTTTTTCAAATCAAATTTATTTAGGCTGCCCTCTTCAAACAATGCTTTAGTAGCCGCACTTGAAAAAGATTGATATCTATACTTAAGAATTTTAAACTTTTTATTGGTTTGTTGAATACCAGTTTTACCTCTGATTTCTCTTAAAAAATCTTCCGTTTCGGTTCCTTTTGCTCCTATAGCGAGTAGTTCAAATTCAACACGTTCAAATAAGTTTCTTGTTTCCAAGGCGGCATAAATTACTAAACTGGAGTCAGAAAGAATTTTTGCTGAATGAATAAGAAGTTGAATCTGGGCTAAAAGCCAACTAGGATCGAGAGATCTTTTATTTGGATCGAATTCAGGCATTTTTAATTTTCTTTTTTTTTTAAGAGGATAAATTAATTTGAAAAATAATTCATACAATGATTATTCTGAAAAATACGACATATAAAAATTCAAGTCATTATCCCCAGCATTCAGTATTTCTTGGATACCTATTCATTTTTATTCATTTTATCACTTGTTGTTTTTCCCTCGAAATAGGCAACAATTTCCTCAGGACTTAAATCCATAATGTCCTTTGAAATCCGGTTTCTTTGTTCCCGCATGAATTTTACAGCGTCGAAAGTCTTTTTCTTACTTTTCATAACGGGCTTTATGTACAGCTTCTACCTCAGCCGTTATTTCTTCCATACTTGGTGCGTTATCCGCATTTTTGCGAAAGTTCTTTAGCAAATCCGCTAGATCAGAATTTTTATTATCCTTTCTAATCCTAATCAATTCTAAACTCGCCAGGTTTTTCAAAAGTGCTTTTGCTTTTGGGTTAAGTATGTCTATTGTTATGGTTTCCATTTT
>NZ_JBGSXS010000423.1:0-23520 GCF_041751335.1 Aquiflexum sp. | reverse complement strand
AGGCAAGCTTTCAATAAAAGAATGCTGTTTGAAATATCTGACTTGTCGGCCATTTCTATCACTTGGTGCAAATGCCTGGTCGGTATGGAAATCGCTCCGGCGATTGCACCTTGTTTGCCCATTCGTTGTACTCCTGCAGTATCCGTACCCCCTGCGGTCAAAATTTCCGGCTGCCAGGCTATATTATGTTTCTCCGCAGTTTGTTTCATAAATGCCACCATCCTGTAATCACAAATGGTAGAAGCATCCATAATTTTAATGGCTGTACCTTTGCCCAATTCGGTGACCCTTTCGTGTGGCTGTGCTCCGGGCACATCAAAAGCAATCGTGGTATCCAAGGCTATCCCAAAATCAGGATTGATGCCATGGGCGGCAACGTTGGCACCGCGGATACCTACTTCCTCCTGTACCGTAAAAGTAGCATACACGTCATAAGTTGGATTTTCAAGCAACCTGAGTGCTTCTATCAAAATAAAAACCGCTACCCTATTGTCGATAGATTTACAGTTGACGCAATTGCCCATTTCAATCAGTTCACGATCTCGGGTGATTGGATCACCGATTTTGATGTATTTTACAACCTCTTCTTTGGACATCCCCAGATCAATAAAAAAATCTGTAATCTCAGGAAGCTTTTTCTTTTCTTCGGCAGTCATCACATGGATAGGTTTACTGCCCATGACACCAATCATATCTTTTTTCCCGTGAACAATTACCCTTTGTGCAGTGAGTGTTTTAGGATCAAAGCCACCCAAAGTATGGAAGCGAACAAATCCCTTATCATCGATATGGGTGACAATAAAGCCAATCTCATCCATATGGGCGGCAACCATCACTTTTTTGTTATCAGGATTATTTTTAGATTTTTTAACAGCAATGACATTCCCTAAATTGTCCGTTTTTACCTCATCGGTAAGCGGGGTTACCAATTCGATCACTAAATCTCTGATCCTTTTCTCAAAACCCGGAGCGCCTGCTATTTCACAGATTTGCTTAAGGAGTACAGTGTTTATTTCCATTTTTTCTTAATTCATTTGACTCCCCAAATTGGAGAATTTTTCTCTAAATTAAACAGTAAATTTTAAACAGATAATCTTAATCAAATAATTAGGCCCCTCGCGGTATATTCCAGAAGATCCGGATTTCCTCTAAATCAACCACTACCAGAAGACATGAATTCATGGGAGGTATATGGCACCAATTTATCCGTCAAAGGGGAAGACGGCTGGACTTACGCCGATGAAAGGTTGATGCTCTTTGACGTTAAGAATTTCGGGCAACTCGGCTTGGGAATTGATGAACTTATTAAAGGTTTCGTACAAAGTGCCATGGCAGTTTATGCCATTGATCAAAATGCCATAAAAACCTTTGGTGACAAGGGCGCTAATAACTAATTTACCGCTTTAAAGCTGTAAATATGAATACGAAGATATTAATTGTTGAAGATGATGTTGTTTTCTGCAAACTATTGACCAGATTTTTATCCAAAAATGAATTTGAGGTAATGGATGCCCAAAATGGAAAAGATGCCTATGAACTCATGGAACTAAACGTTTTTAAACTAGCCGTCCTGGATTACAGACTTCCTGACATGACAGGTATAGAAATCCTAAGTAAGTTGAAAGAAAAACAACCAAATGCTAAGGTGGTTTTAATCACCAGATATGGCGACGAGGAAGTTGCCAGCAAAGCAATCGCCGCAGGAGCAGATGCTTTCATTTCGAAGCCCATCAATCCGGATGAATTGCTGGATGTAATCAAAAACCTGAATTAATGTACCAAGTACGGAGTACATAGTATATGCCCCAAAGATTAAGCTTCGTATGGGATACATGGTACTTGGTACATTGTACATGGTACTTAATAAGCTCTGACCACCTTGCCTTCCATATAATTTGCAAAAGCCCTATTGACCACTCTCATACCGCCTGTGGTGGGAAAGTTTCCTGTAAAATACCAATCTCCTTGATGATCAGGTATGCATTTGTTGAGATTTTCCACTGTCTGATAGATGATCTTCACTTCTGCATTGATTTCTTTGGAAGTAATGATTTCAGCGATTTTGTCTGATATCTCCTGATCGGAAAAGGGTTCATATATATCCTTGACATAATTCTCAGTTATTACCTGTCTGGACACGCATTTGTCATAAGTTTCTTCAAGCAAATTACTCATGGTTCTATCCTGCAGCAATTGGATAGTAGCTCTAAAAGCGATAAAATCCTTCAATTTGGACATATCTATTCCGTAGCAATCCGGGTATCTAATCTGTGGTGCCGAGGAGACAATAATAATCCTTTTTGGATTCAATTTATCTAAAGTTGTGAGAATGCTCTTTTCCAAAGTGGTGCCCCTAACAATACTGTCATCAATAACCACCAAAGTATCTATCCCGGCCCTCACTACTTCGTAAGTAGTATCATACACGTTGGCCACCATGGCATCTCGGTCAGAGTCATTGGTGATGAAAGTTCTCAGCTTCACATCTTTACTGACCAATTTTTCGACCCTAGGCCTGAAATTCAGCAGCTCCTCCAGATCCTCTAAGTGGGGTTTTCCTTCTAAAAGCACTTCCCTTCTTTTGGCACTGAGGTAATCCTCAAGACCCTCAATCATCCCCAAAAACGCAGTTTCTGCTGTATTTGGAATGTAAGAAAAAACAGTGTTCTTCAAATCGAAATCAATGGCTTGAAGCACTTGTGGGATCAATGCTTTTCCCAATAGTTTTCTCTCTCTATAAATACCAGGATCTGTACCCCTTGAAAAATAAATTCTTTCAAAGCTACATGATTTCTTTTCCCTTGCTGGCATGATTTCATGTTCGGCATACGAACCATCTTTATTAATGATCAATGCATGTCCAGGTTGAATCTCTTTGATCTGCTTATAATCAATGTTGAAGGCAGATTTGATGGCAGGTTTTTCTGAGGCAACCACTACAATTTCATCATCAGCGTAATAGTAAGCGGGACGTATACCTGTAGGGTCCCTTACTACAAAGCTGGAACCATTTCCTATCAGGCCTGCCATCACATATCCTCCGTCAAAATCCCTGCAAGATCTTCTTAGGATTCTTGCGACATCCAATTCATCTTCAATAAATGCTGTGATCTGTTCATTGGAGTATTGATGTTTGTATTTATCAAAAATCCGCTGGTTTTCTTCATCCAAAAAATGTCCGATTTTTTCCATTACAGTGACTGTATCAGTCTTCTCTTTGGGGTGCTGACCAAGCTCAACCAGTCTTGTAAAAAGTTCCTCTACATTGGTCATGTTAAAATTTCCAGCCATGACCAGATTCCTGCTTCTCCAGTTGTTCTGTTTCAAAAATGGATGGCAGGTTTCAATGCTGTTTTCTCCATGGGTGCCATACCGAAGATGCCCTAACCAGACTTCCCCTGAAAAAGCAATATTTTCCTTCATCCATTCCGCATCAAACAAACCCTTGTCACCACCTTGTTTTTTGGCTTTCTTATACTTCTTATGGATTTTATCAAAAATATAATTGACTGCCTGAGGTTCAATTGACCGATATCGGCTGACATATCGAGTTCCTGGCTTGGTGTCAATTTTTATATTCGCAACGCCTGCACCATCCTGTCCTCGATTGATCTGCTTTTGCATCAGCACATACAATCTATTTGGAGCATATAAGGGAGATCCATATTTATCGATATAGTATTGGGGCTCTTTTCGAAGCCTTAACATTGCAATACCACACTCATGTTTGATTTGGTCACTCATCGGGTCAGTACAGGGATTACATTAAGCTCACAAAGTTAGCTCTTTTTTAGAAGTTAATAGAAGTAAAAAAAGTTCTGTTTTGGATTTTATTTTGTTTAGACCCTTAACACCTTTCTCTCTAATTTAAGAATAGGTTTTCAATTATTATTATAGATTTTGTTTAATTTGATTTATTTCAAACTTGGAACTTTTCCATGTAAATCCTTCCATTCAGTGGCATCTTATGTTTCCCATTTTTTTTCGGTGAATTGGGTAATACTGGGGATATTATACCCATATGTAGAAATAATCCTCAAGTTTTAAAAGGCAAAAGCTTCTCTAAAGGCTGATTTGACCATAAATAGAAATGGTATGGATTCTGCAAAATCGTTAAATATGAAACGTCTTTCGATAATTCAATTACTGGAAAAAATTGTCTTTACAACCACTAGCTTGGGATAAGTCAATTATGCAAAAACAATTCTATCCTAATGAGGCTAGAGAGGTCGAATATTTCACAAATTTAATTGTAAGACATTTCATTAAAACAAAAATCAATTATTTTATACTAAACCAATTAAAAATGAAAACCAAAATCATGATTCCCGCAATGTTTGCTTTTTCAATGGCCTTCGCTCCATTTGTTGCAAACAGTTCTATTACCAATTTCACCAATTCAGAGTTGGTTGAAGATGAGAAAACACAATTGGATCTTCAGGAACTTCCTGAAGTATTGAAAAATGCAGTCGCTGTTGACGAAACAGCAGCAGCCCTTACTATCACAGAAGCTTGGCACATCAAAAAAGATGATGGAACTGTTTATTACAAAGTAAAATTTGATAATAATGGTGAGGAACTTGTTAAAAAATATGATGCTGAAGGAAATATCATCAAGGATACCCAAATATAAACTTTTGCCCTATTGATTACTTAAAAGCACTGGGAATTTTTCCAGTGCTTTATTTTTTTTACTTTAGCCGAAATTTTTATGTAAGTATGAGTAAAATCCTGTTGGTTGAAGATGATATTAGTTATTCCCGGATAATAAAAATTTTCTTGGAAAAAAATGGTTTCCAGGTATTTGCATCAGAAAAGTTATCAGATTCTCTAACTTATTTAAAATCCAACGCTGTAAACTTGATCATTACCGATTTCCGCCTACCCGATGGCACAGGGCTGGAAATTCTGAATTTTTCCAATAATATTCCAATCCCTATTCCGGTAATTTTGATCACAAATTATTCTGATATAAGAATAGCCGTGAAGGCGATGAAAATGGGGGCAGTAGAGTATATCACCAAACCCATCAACCCTGATGAATTACTCTTAACAGTCAAAGAAACCCTTTCATTTGATACAAAAATTAAAAAAGAGAAACCGACCCAAATTCTGACCGACGATTACATCATTGGCAAAAGTGATGCTTCTCTTAAGTTGGAAGAATACATTTCCTTGGTCGCACCTACAGATTTGAGTGTGCTGATTTTGGGTGAAACAGGTACGGGAAAAGAATTTATCTCCAAAAGAATCCATACAAATTCAAAAAGAAAATCAGGTCCGTTCGTTGCTGTTGATTGTGGTGCGCTATCCAAGGAATTAGCTGGAAGTGAGTTATTTGGCCATGTCAAAGGTGCCTTTACAGGTGCGACCGACACCAGAACAGGGTATTTTGAAACAGCTAATGGAGGAACAATTTTGTTGGATGAGGTCGGTAACCTTAGTTATGATGTTCAGATAAAACTCTTGAGGGCACTTCAAGAGAGAATAATCCGAAAAACAGGGAGTAATCAGGAAATCCCCATTGATATCCGCATAATAGCTGCTACAAACGACGACCTTCTCCAACAGGTAAAAGAAGGCGCGTTTAGGGAAGATTTGTACCACCGGCTCAATGAATTCAGCATTACCGCACTTCCATTGAGGGAGCGTGGGGAAGACCTGATGGTATTTGCCCATAATTTTTTGAATCAAAGTAATATCAAACTGGGGAAAACCATTAGGGAGTTTTCTCAAGAAGTGGAAGACATCTTTCAAAAATACCCTTGGCCCGGTAACCTCAGAGAATTGAAAAATATCATTCGAAGATCGGTGTTACTCAGTCAAAAAGAAGCTATAGAAGCCACTGTACTTCCAGAAGATTTGCTGAAGGAAATCAAAGATGACCTTATTAATGAAGACGAACGGGAAATTAAAAACGCTTTGAAGAAGCATGAAAAGGAATTGATTATCAAAACCTTGGAAAATGTAAAATATAATAAATCCAAAGCAGCGAAGCTTTTGGGCATGGATAGAAAGACCCTCTACAATAAGATGGAAAAATATGAATTGAAATAGATTAATTTTTTATCGTGATTTCAAAATCTGATTTTATTTCATCCAAGACTAAGGTAATTTCATAAATCAAATCTGAGACCTGAGCTTCAATCCCTTCAGATTTTCCATTCTTTATTGCCACCTCTAAATCCTTTGCTTTTGAACCGGCTTTTACCTTTATCTGACAAAGCCTACTGGAAAGCTGATGCGTGATTTCCCTTATTTTGGCATAATCTTTATCTGATACTGCGCCTTCCAATTCCTCCAAGTTTGTTTTGGTAGTATTGACAATATCCAAAAGAACCTCTTGGAGCATCTCCTCATCACCCATACAAAACCTCTTTAAATCAGTAAGATCATATTGGCATTCCAAATTATCTTTCGATTTTTTTGAAGGACCTATAATTGATCCTGAATTGATCTGAACAAGTGATAACAATTTCCCTATTTTATTAGTGAGCTGTTTTTCACTGAATGGCTTCAAAAGTAAAGTATCAAAACCTGCTTGAGTCAGTGCGCTTTTTTCATCTGCAAAAACATTGGCAGTCATCGCTATTACCGGTTTTATGAAATTATTCTGATTTGATTGTAAAATCTTAAGGACTTCCAAGCCACTCACTTCAGGCATCTGAATATCAAGAATGGCTAGGTCATATTCATTATTACTATAATTAATTTTGAAATTCATACCCCCTAGATATTCCTCAACGTATGCCCCCTTGGATTCCAATAATAATTTGATCAGCTTTAATCCGACCGCATCATCGTCAACCACTAATATCTTTTTACCTTCAAAAGAATAATCAATAGCATCATCATCATCAGATTTAATATAACATATATCCGTCAATTGAGTAGGCAATTCGACAAGGATAACTGTGCCTCGCCCTAATTCACTTTCAACCCTCACATTACCACCTTGCAAATCTATTAGCTTTTTGATGATGGATAATCCCAAACCGGTTCCTCCGAATTTTCTGGTTATAGACGTATCTCCCTGATGGAATTCCTGAAAAATCTTATCCTTGACTTCAATATTCATCCCCATGCCGGTATCCTCGACTAGAATCAACAGTCTTCGTTCTGAATCTAATTTAACATCCACTTTTATCCCCCCTTCTTGGGTGAATTTGATAGCGTTGCTTAAAAGATTACTCAGTATTTGATTGATCCGAAGCTGATCTCCGATAAACCATTTGTCTTTAGGCAAATCAATTGTCCAATCAAAATGCAATTTCTTTTCTTCAGCTTTAAACGCAAAAAAACTTTTGATTGATAAAAAAAGTTTGTTAGGGTCAAAAGGTTGCTGCTCAATTTGGATTTTTCCAGCCTCGAGTTTAGAAAAGTCAAGAATATCGTTTACAATCGAAATCAAGGTGTCAGAGGCAAAACCTATCATTTTTACAAATCCCTTTTGCTGTTCAGAAATACCGGATTTGTCCAACGCTTGCTGATATCCTTGGATTGCATGTAGTGGATTTCTGATTTCATGGCTCATATTAGCCAAAAAGTCCTGTTTAGCCTTAGCGAGTCTATCTGATTGCTTTTTGGCTTCCTCAAGTTTTTCCCGATAGATGTTGGCTTTTTTGACTTCATTCAAAATGCTGTAAACAAATCCAAGAGAACCCACAACACCTAAAAACACTAAGAGTGCTAAAATGACAGACACCGTATAGGTGAGGTCAAATGCAGATTGGTTTTGGTTTCTATATTCGACCAGTAGATCTCGCTGCATATTGGATATCAACCCCTGAATCTGAGAAAAAACCTCTTTATTCTTATTCAAAAGTCTACTCTCCAGTTGCACAAAATTGTCTTGCAGCATCTGTTCATCCCTGTACATCTGTGCCACGAAATTGCGGAGAACCAATAATGCAGATTCTGTAGATTCGGATTTTGCGGCAGAATCCAGATTCTGCAATTCTTCAATATCCTTCACAATTTCAATCAATCCTTCTTCCATGTCCTCTTTCTTGAAGATGGGAGGTCCATTTTCTCCTTTAGATTCGATGATGTCTTCTGAATGCCGCGAGGGAGAGATTTCGGACAAAAAATCCCTATTTCTGATTTTTCCCAAAAATTGCATTTCGCTGAGCTCCTGCTGCCTCTTTATCCTCCTCTCAATGTTGTTCAATGCCTGTTCACTGAAGTTTTTGTTGGTAAGGTTGTACCTCAACTCTTCAAGACCTGCAAATACAACCATCAACTCACTGATGTTCAAACTTATCTGTTCAAAACTTTCTATTTCTGTTGAATCTTGAGCGTATATTTTAAGCCAATCCAATCTACTTTTAACCCGATCAAGCGTTTCTTCCAATACAGAATCTTTATCTGATGTCCTTTCTGTTTTGGACATATCCAAAAGATATACATCAGCCATGAGTGCATTAAGCTGTCTGAGCTTTTCATTCGGTTCCGAAAGGCTCTCCACTGTGTCAAGTAAATTCCGGATACTATAATAGGTGACAGCACTGACACCAATCACCAAAAAAAAAGCCAAGAAAAAACCTAAGACAACTTTACTACCTACTTGATATTTAGATTTAGATTTGCTCAAACTCTTTTTTATTTAATGTAGACAATAACCATTCCGTAATCTTCAGTAAGTTCGTAGTTCAAACTCAAAAAAAGCCCTTCTAAATTCTTAAACTGTCCTAAGCTCCAAAAAAGGCATCCATTCTTCGGCATGTCTTTCAGCATATTCTGCCAAAAAAAATCCTAATGATGGCCGAAATGGAACTGATTTCATTAGCATCCCGGCCTGATCAGGAGTTTTGTCTCCTTTGATCACATTACAACGGTGACAGGCCGTAATTAAATTTGTCCAATTTGTCTTTCCACCTTTTGATCTTGGTAATATGTGGTCAATGGTCAATTGTTTCTTGGAACCGCAATATTGGCATTCATTGCTGTCCCTTCTGAAAAGATTTGTCCTATTGAGCAAGACACCTTTGTAGGGTATATTTTTGTATTGGTTTAGACGGATGACTGCTGGGTACATAAATTCTCTGGAAACAGTCCTTACTACCAGAGATTCATAAAAACTCAAACAGCTGACTTTATTCATAAAATTTAAAACGAGCGCTTTTTGCACGGTGACAACGGCTACTGGGCTATGGTCTAAATTCAATACCAAAACACGTTTCTCCATAATTGATTTTTTTTCTCCTTGAACGGAAAAACCAGCTGTGTAAAGAGATTGTTTCAGAGGTCTATCCGGCTCATTTCTCTTTTTACGTCTTTTTCCTTTATATCTTGTCTTTTATCGTGCAGTTTTTTTCCTTTTGCCAGTGCTATCTCCAATTTTGCCAAACCTTTATTGTTGATAAAGATCCTTACAGGAATGATGGAAAGACCTTTTTCAGAAAACTTACTTTCCAATTTATCGAGTTCTTTTTTGTTTAGCAAGAGCTTTCTTTCTCTAACCGAATCATGGTTGTAACTAGCCGCCATAGAATATGGTGCTATATGCATTTGTTTGATATACAACTCTCCCCTTCTAAAATAGCAATATGCTTCAGTCAAAGACACCTTTGCCTCCCTCACTGATTTGATTTCAGTTCCTGTCAGCATCAATCCTGCCACATATGTATCGACAAACTCAAATTCATGACTTGCCTTCTTGTTTCGGATATTGATGATCTTATCAAATTTATTATTTTTAACCGACATGATTTATCTTATGCTTTTGAATTCAGTATTCTTTTGTAATCAATTTGTTCTCAGTTTACAGTGATCAGTTTGCGGTGTTCTTCAATTCTCAGTGATTAGGTTACAGTTTGCAGTCGTAGTTTTGAACTGCCTACTGAACACTGCCCACTTTTGAACTGCCTACTGAAAACTGCCTACTGAGGCTGCCCACTACCTACTGAAAACTGCCCACTGACATACTGCCTACTGAGCACTACCTAAAGCTTCATCCTCGCCTCAGGCACCACTTCCAAATCACTGAATTCTTCATTCAGGTATTTATAATGCGCCGCCATGGCTATCATTGCTGCATTGTCTGTACAATATTCGAATTTTGGAATATAAATGTTCCATCCTAAATTTTTTGCTTCAACAGCCAACGCATTTCTCAAACCTGAATTGGCAGAGACTCCACCTGCTATCGCTATTTCCTTGATCTGAAATTCTCTTGCTGCTTTTTTCAATTTCTGCATTAACATTTTTATTAGCGTAAATTGAATCGAAGCACAAATATCAGCCAAATTAGTTTCAATAAATGAAGGGTTTTCTTTGACCATATCTCTTAGAAAGTATAATACGGCGGTTTTGATTCCACTAAAGGAAAAATTTAATCCCGGCATATCAGAAACGGGAAATGGGAAAGCTTCAGGATTACCTTTTTTTGCATATTTATCAATCAAAGGTCCACCCGGATATGGTAAGCCCAACAACTTGGCAGTTTTGTCAAAAGCTTCCCCAACGGCATCATCGGTGGTTTCCCCTATCACTTCCATGGTCAAAAAATCATTTACCAAGACCAGTTGTGTATGACCCCCACTAACGGTTAGGCAGATGAAGGGGAAATTCGGTTTTGGGTCTTCAATAAAATGTGCGAGAATATGTGCCTGCATGTGGTTGACCTCAATCAGGGGCAATCCCAATGCATAGGCAAATGACTTCGCAAATGAAACCCCGACAAGTAATGAGCCTAACAATCCCGGTCCTTTGGTAAATGCAATGGCAGAAAGTTGGGATTTGTCTATGCCTGAAGATTGCATGGCTTCATGAATTACAGGAATCAGATGTTGTTGATGGGCTCGGGAAGCAAGTTCAGGAACTACCCCTCCATATTTTTCGTGTACAGATTGCGTGGCGATGATATTATTAAGTATTTTGCCATCAGAAATTACCGCTGCCGACGTTTCATCACAGGATGACTCTATGGCCAGAATATTTATCTTCATTTCACTTATTCCTTGGAAAAGAACCCGAAAGTTACGGAAAAAATACTGAAAGCCTTAAGGGTAATCTTCAGGATAGTTCTTTTCCTAAGCATTGTAATTTTGCTGATAGCGGCCTCCCTCCAAATTCCATATGTTCAGACCAAGGTCAGTAATGCATTGACTGGTTATGTCAGCAAAAATACAGGATTTGATACCAGTATTTCAAAAGTAAGAATCAGGTGGTGGGATGCAATCAGCCTCAATGATGTGGTCATTTATGATCATCGTGACAGCCTCATGATAGATTTGGAAGAGGTATATATCGATTTTTCCATTGCGGGGCTTTTCGACCGTGAAAACGCTTCTTTGGATCAGATCAAAATGGAAAACGGAAATGTGCGCTTACTTTTCCACTCAGATGAATCCTACCTCAATATCGCTGAATTCTTCAGTAGAGTAAATGACCTGCTTCCTGCAAAAAAAGATCCGGTCAAAAAATCAGGTAAATTCTCAATAGCCAACATCTATTTCAAAGATACATCCCTTGACATCATCAACTACAATTCGGAACCGGTATTGGAAGGCTTTGATTACAATAATCTTCTATTCCGGGACCTCGTGGCTGATGCAGATGATTTTTATACCCAAGGTCCTACCATTGGGATGAAGGTAAATTATCTGAGGGGATCCGAGTCCACTTCAGGAATTGTATTTCAACAACTGAAAACAGACTTTACCTATTCATCTTCCTTTATGGAGTTCGATAACCTGTTTTTACGGTCAAACAAAACCGAAATTAAAGATTACCTCAAGTTCAGTTATGATTCGCCAAGGTCATTTTCAAATTTCAAAGAAGAAGTCAGGATTTTGGCCAGGCTGGATGAATCTGTTTTGGATATCCAGGACCTGAGGTACTTTACGGAACAGATTCCGAATTTTGAGGACAGAATTTTTTTGAGCGGAGAGATAGAAGGCACCGTTCAAAATCTTTCTTCAGAAGAATTGCTGATAAGATTTGGCCAGCGGAGTGCTTTGTTCGGGAAGTTTCAAATTGATGGATTACCGGATATCGACAATACTTTCTTCCAATTGTCATTGGTAAATTCGGTTCTGATTAGCAATGACCTAGCACCCTATATCAGTGATGAAGCAAAACGGGACTTGGATAAATTCAGGGATATCCGGTTTGACACGGATTTTTCGGGGTACCTGCATTTCTTTACTGCAAATGGCAATTTCCGAACTGGTATTGGAAATATTATAGGACGTTTGAATTTCAAATCCGCCGAGGGACAGCCAACATTTAGCGGCAAATTAGAGACCCAAAACCTGGATTTGGGAGTGATTTTGGATGATCGGGAAAGATTCCAAAAAGTAACCATGACGGGAAGGGTCAAAGGTACTGGACTGAATCTGGAGACACTCCTGCTTGAAGTTGATGCAGATATCAAGAGTGCAGGAATCAATGGATATAACTTTGCAAATATCAAAACAGACGCAACTTATGGTAAAGACCTGTTCAGAGGCAGTCTAGTAGTCAATGACCCAAACCTTAAAGGTGAAGCCAGAGGTGTTCTAGATTTAAGGGATGGGAAAGATTCCATTAGATTAAATGTCAAATTGGATACGGCCTTTCTGAAAGAGCTCAAAATTATGGAAACCGATGGTTTTGTGAGCGGAAATATCGCCATGGATACAAAAGGTATCACTTTAGATGCTGTAGAAGGAATTGCTAGATTCAGTGATGTAAAGTTGAGTTATGAAGGTAGAAACCTGAATATTGACAATTTCTTTTTCCAATCATTATTTACTGATGAGTCAAGGGTAATTTCATTTAATTCAGATTTACTGGTTGCAGGGATTTCAGGGAATTTTAAGGTACAGCAATTACTGACCGATGTTCAGGACCTTAGCAAAGAATATTTTTCTATTTTGACCAACTCTGAAAGGACCACTGGCCTACAGGCTTTCAAAAGCCCTGAACCTTACAGCATTGACATCAACCTTAATTTCATAGACATAAATCCTATTATCAACTTGCTAGAACCTAGAGCAACCATTTCAAAAAACACCTTGATTGAAGGGGCCTTTTACCAAACTTCTGACAATGCAGTGTTGAATTTCTTTTCAAGCATTGACAGCATATATTTTGACGGGAATTTCCTTTTCAACACTAACCTTGATTTCAATACCTCCAAGATCAACAACAGCGACGAAGTATTGGCATCATTTTATATTTTCTCCAAAAAACAAACACTGAATTCGGGTTTGACCTTCAACAACTTGGCAATGGAAGCTATTTGGGATGAGTCTAATATTGATTTCAGCTATTCACAAGATCAGTTGGCCACAGGCAGCTTCGTGAGGATCAAAAATGAAATCACCATATATCCTGACCACACAACTGTCATTTTTGAACCTTCCGAACTGAAAATACTGGATAAAAGTTGGAGTTTTGATAGAGACAATAGCATTTACATTTCCAATAATTCTTTTCTTTTTGACAATATCAAGCTCTTTAACAATGAACAGTTCATTTCTCTTAACGGAACAATCAGCCCTGACCCAAATGATGTCCTTGGACTTGAAATCAATGATGTAAATCTTGATTTTTTCAATACACTCAGCATGAAGGAATTTGAAGGAACTGCCAATGGCAATTTCGGATTGAAAGGTTTTTTTGAAACATTAGGTGTCAATGGTCAATTGAATATTGATGACTTTTATATCAACAATTTCCTTATTGGCGATATTGAGGCAGCTACCTATTTTGCTGAAAATCTGGTTAATCTGGAATTGACAAATACCAGAGATGGTAGGGATGTTATCGCCATCAAAGGTTTTTTGGGCAGTGATGATGATCAATTGGAATTAAAGGCAAAATTGAATGAGGCAAACCTTTCAATTCTTGAACCATTCCTATCAGATTATCTTACTAACATGGGGGGGACAGTTTCAGGTGACTTTGACATAGTGGGTTCACTGAATTTTCCTGTTGTATCAGGTAGCGGAAAGATTAATGAAGGCAGACTTCTTGTGAACTACCTCAATACTTTTTATACCATTGATGGAAATCTAGTGTTCACCCCAAGTGAAATAAGCTTTAGAGAACTTAATATTTTGGACGTCAATGGTAATAGGGCCAGGATGCGGGGAGGAATAGTACATGATTATTTTTCTGATTTTATACTGGATATCAGCTCCAACCTTGAAAACTTTCAAGTACTTAACACAGGAGTTCGGGACAATGAAATTTTCTATGGTACTGCTTATGTAACAGGCAGTCTCAATATATTCGGAGCTGCCAATAACTTGGACATTACAGCGAGAGCGACATCCCAACCGAATACAAGGGTGTTTATACCCATGGGGTCATCTAGTGTGCAGGCCCAGGAAAATTATATCACCATTATTAATGTACGGGATACTGTCAGCATGGTAGAATCTCAGGAATCATTAGATAAGCTTGCCATTCAGAATGTCCGAATGAACTTTATCCTGGACATTACACCTGACGCCTACACCGAAATCCAGATTGACCCCAGAACCGGTGAAAATATCCAAGGCAGGGGAAGAGGGGTATTGACCCTGACTACAGATACCCAAGGTAATTTTTCCATGCAGGGCAACTATGAAATCACTGAGGCCAAATACAACTTTTCTCTCTATAATATTATCAGGAGAGAGTTTATTGTGCAACCCGGAGGAAGGATCTCTTGGTTTGGGGATCCCTATGAAGGTGTAATGGACATTCGGGCTTATTATCAGGAAAGTGTTTCCTTACAAAACTTGCAAAACCTACAGAATTCCACCATCGAGGATCCACAAATGAGAAGAAGATGGCCTCTTAAAGTCAATATGGACCTGAAAGGGAATCTCCTTTCTCCTGATATTACTTTCAATTTTGATTTTGGAGAATTCCCTTCTGAAGGCAATGTTCAAACTTATATTTCGGCATTTCAGAACAGAATTGCCAATGATGAACAAGAGAAAAACCGTCAGGTATTCTCAGTCATCATGATGCGGTCCCTTTCTCCTGAGGGACAGTTCAGTGGAGTCAGCAACATCGCCACTTCAAACCTCAGTCAACTACTATCTTCTCAATTGAACAGTTTCATTGCACAGGTGGACCAAAATCTCGAGGTGGATATCGACCTGGCAAATCTGGACCAGAACGCCCTTGAAACATTCCAGTTAAGGGTGGCCTATACATTTCTTGATGGCAGGTTGAGGGTTACGAGAGATGGTGGGTTCACCGATCTTCAGGGAAATGCCGATCTGAACAGTATTGCAGGTGACTGGCAGGCAGAATACCTGCTGACGGAGGATGGCCGATACCGTATCCGGATTTACAATAGAAATAACTTTAACACCTTTACTTCTCTGTCTTTGGCCAGAAATGTCGCTACCTATGGTGTATCCGTATCACAGAATCTGGCATTCAATTCATTTGGCGAATTATGGGAAAAGATAAAAAGCAAAGACCGGCAAAAATTGAGGATAAATGATACAGATGATTTTTTGAGGTATGAAATAGAAGGAGGTATGAACTGGAGACCTATTCCCTTGAATGACCTGGATAAACGGGCAAGTCCTTTGGACTACCAAATGGATCCTCCCATCAAAAATCTCAAAAAAGAGGATGAGGATTGAAACAATTCCATTGAATGGATATTTTATAGAATGACAATCTGCAACAATGATATTGATGAATTTTATCATTGATTCCAATCTATCTGATATTTATGGATATTAATTTCCCACGCTTTTTGCCCACCTTCCTGGCAAATTGATTAATGAAACAATGTTTAATCCAACCTCTATAAATAATGTTTGAATTGCAGATTTCCAACCTAAAAAAACAACCAACACAAAATGGAAAAAGTAAGCATATTTTGGTTTAGGCGTGACTTAAGACTGGAAGATAACACAGGGCTGTATTACGCTTATTCCCAAGAAAAAAATGTATTGCCTTTATTTATTTTTGATCAGAACATCCTTGAGAAACTGGAAGACCGGCAGGATGCACGGGTTGGTTTTATACATACTCAGATCCAAAGTCTGAGTGATCGTCTCAAAGAATTTGGAAGTACCATTCTGGTAAAGTATGGTAAGCCTCTGGAAATCTACAAGGAATTGATCTCAATCTATGAACTCCAAAATGTTTACACCAACAGAGATTATGAACCTTATGCCAAAGAAAGGGATGGTGAGGTTAAAAATCTGCTAAAAGAAAACGGTATTCAGCTATTGGACTTCAAAGACCAAGTGATTTTCGAAAAAGAAGAGATAGTCAATGGAAGCGGTGAATTCTATAAGGTATTCACACCCTATAGCAGGGTTTGGTTGGAGAAGTATAATAACTCGCCCATCCAATTGTTATCTTTGGATAAAAAGAAAAACAATTTTTTTAAGTCAGAACCTCTTACGATTCCAACACTAGAAGATATGGGTTTTGAAAAATCAGAAATTGAAATTCCTCCTTTGGAAATTGACAAGCCACTGATAGAAAGATATGATGCACTTAGAAACTTCCCTGCCCAAAAAGGTACTAGCAGACTGGGCATTCATTTAAGGTTTGGGACCATCAGTGTGAGGAAACTTGCCATGGAAGCTGCCCAATTAAACAGTACTTTTCTCAATGAATTGATCTGGAGGGAATTTTACATGATGATTTTGTACCATAACCCCAAGGTAATTGATCAGGCATTTAAGCCCCAATATGATCGAATTCCATGGAGAAATTCAGAGGAGGGTTTTGCCAAATGGTGTGAAGGAAAGACAGGATACCCTATTGTAGATGCCGGAATGCGTGAACTGAATGCCACAGGATACATGCACAACAGGGTGAGGATGATCGTGGCAAGTTTTTTGACAAAACATCTTTTGATTGATTGGCGATGGGGAGAAGCGTACTTTGCAAAGAAATTGCTTGACTTCGAACTATCCTCCAATAATGGGGGATGGCAATGGGCTGCAGGAACCGGTACGGATGCCCAACCCTATTTCAGGGTTTTCAATCCTGAATCCCAAACCGAGAAATTCGATAAGGAGCTGAAATACATCAAAAAATGGGTGCCTGAATATGGAACCGAAAAATATCCCAAACCAATGGTAGACCATAAATTTGCCAGACAACGGGCAATAGAGACATATAAAAATGCATTGAACACATGAACATAGGAGACAGGGTCAGGTTGCTGCATGGCAACGAAGAAGGCGTAATTACCAAAATATCAGCAGGTGGAAGAGTGGAAGTAGAAATTGAGGACGGCTTTAGGATTCCTGCTATGAAAAATGAACTCGCTATAATTTCAGCTGTGGAGAGGCAATACTTTGGAGGTGAAAAAGCACCTGTTCTGGATAAAATTGACAACAAACTGACACCAAAAAGTGCCAAGGAAGAGGGATTGTTTTTGGCTTATCTTCCCATCAATGACAAAGACCATAGTATTTATTTGTGCAATAATTCCGAGAGGGATTATATGGTTATGGCCTCAGAAGTGTTTGGTGGCAATAGTCAAACAATTATTGCAGAAAGAATACAAACAAAGTCAAGTAAGAAGCTGGGGGAAAAATCAATTCAGGACTTTGAGGAGTGGCCAACCTTACTGATCCAGTTTTTCCCCATTCATCCCAGGATAGAAAAAACCCAACCTTCATTTGAACGTCGTCTTAAGTTCAAGGCATCAGCCTTCTTCAAAAGTAAAGGTGTGGTCCCCGTCTTGGATAAATCCGGATATGTTTTCAAGGTTTCTGATCAGGTTAGGGAAATTGACATCAAACAACTGAATGAGGAGCTGAATCCGCAAATCAAAGAAGCTAAAATAACTTTCCAAAAACCTCCCAAAGAAATAGACCTTCATATTGAACAACTAACCAAAGACCATTCATTGATGAGCAACAGTGAAATGCTAAGGCTTCAAATGGATACTTTTGAAAAGAACCTCAACTATGCCATTGCCTCGGGAATGGACGAAATTTCCTTTATCCATGGTATTGGAAATGGGGTCCTGAAAAAAGAAATTCACAAGTATTTGAGTCAATTAGGAAATATTAAGTATTTTCAGGACACACAAAAGAGTCGATTTGGCTACGGTGCAACTCTGGTCAGAATATCCTAATCATGCAAGGAAAAATATCCCCGATTTTCAAGCTTTTTGAAATTCAGTTTCGAGAAGCAAAATTGGCATTCTCTTCATTAGGCAAACAATTCAAGGGAAGAAAAGCCATTGAACTGGAGCAAAAGCTTATTTTTTTGGAGATCTATATTGACCTGCTTTCAAGAATCTATTTTAATGAGGACAAGCTTAAGTTCCAACTCTTTTCACCTTTCAGGGATTTGTTTAAAGGTCTGAAAAAAGTAAAACATATCAGGATGGTTTTAGATCAGGTAAGGCTATATACTGTTGACCAAAACATGGCTTTCAATACTTATATCAAATCTCTGGAATCTGATAAAAAGAAACTTTATACCGAAGTATATGATCTGATTGTCAGTACACCTTTTCAGATTTGGGACAAATTGTATGATGAGGCATTTCACTACAGCCAAGGACTCAAACCATTGATGATCAATACTGCAACTACCCAAATTATCAATGAAGAACTGGAATATTTCAACCTTGAACACAAAACCAAAATGGACAGTAAGGCCTTAAAGGATATCTATGAAGGTCTTCGAGTCATCATTGCCCTGGAAAATTTAAGGATAGAATCTGGGTTCAATTCAATTTTTGTTGTTGAGGTACATGAACATATGGGAGGGTTAAGGCAATCACTTTTAAATTGGTACCAAAACCATCTATTTATCCAACATTTATCATTTCACCTGACTGATAAAGAAAATATCGCAAAAAAATACCTCGATCTCCTCTCAAGACTTCAGGCTAATAAAAAATCTTATACACAAAAGGTAGTTGAAAAGTGCAGGTTTTTATTCGATAGAATTTTGGATTAGGCAAAAAAAAACCATTTATTTTTCATTATATTCAATTTTCTGTAATATTTGAAGAAATTATGAATATATAAAAATGGATTATTTGATATGTATGTAAAGAGGCATTATAGTTTTTGGATGACCATAAGGTGGTCAAGAAAATCAATCTATTACGGACTATTGTATTCCACCATTATCGTAATTTTATATGAACTCACTGATTTGGAGTTTACCTTGCCTTGGGAGCCCATCAGTGTGATCGGTATCGCAGTTGCCTTCTATCTTGGTTTTAAAAATAACAGTTCTTATGACAGGACATGGGAAGCGAGAAAGATCTGGGGTGCCATAGTCAATGACAGTAGGACATTTACCACCGCTATCCTGACCTTGTTGGAAGTTAAAGATGAAGTGGTTGATAAACAGCTGAAAAAAAGCATCATTTACCGTCACCTTGCCTGGATGCACGCCCTCAAATATCAATTGAGAAGAAAAAAAACTTGGGAACATGATGAAGATCCAGTCAAATTGGATTTCACCCCAACATTCAAGGACAACTATCCCAATGAACTGGCTGATGAAATCAAAAATTATATTACAGAAGCAGAATGGAAATCCCTGAAAGCAAAAAGTAATATTTCCTCCCATATACTAAAAAAACAGACAGAAATCATACAGCAATTAAAGTCTGAGGGATATATTTCAGATTATAAGCAGGTATGGTTGCATCAGATTATCAGCAAGCTTTATGACAATCAAGGCATGTGTGAAAGAATCAAAAACTTTCCTCTTCCTCGACAGTATGCCTCTACTGCACTTTGGATGAATTATGTATTCTGTGCGCTAATACCGTTTGGACTATTGAATATTTTTGAAGCCTCCAGGGTCTTGCATGTTTGGCTGACCATTCCTTTTGGTGGATTGATTATCTGGATATTCTTTCTAATGGACAGGATTGGTGATTATTCGGAAAATCCTTTTGAAGCTGCCTATAACGATGTCCCCATCACTTCTATCGCCAGAAGCATAGAAATCGACCTTAGGGAAATGCTGGAAGATGACAATATTCCAGCACCATATCCAGTGGAAAATGGGTTTTTGATGTAACTGGGAGTTGGAAGTTGGAAGTCCGAAGTTGGAAGCTGACAGTGTTCAGTATTCAGTAAACAGTCGACAGTTGGAGTGCAGTGTTCAGAAGGCAGTAAGCAGTTTGCTGGCTCAGGAGGCAGTAGGTAGTAGCAATAAGCAGTTTGTAGTCACATCAATTAGAGTAGGTTGTGAACAGTTGAAATCTGAACACCATGAAACTGTGAACACCCTGAAAACTAAACACAGCCTACTGAAAACTGACACTCTTGTCTCTTGGGGCAAACTTTGCATCTCATCTCTCGCATCTCGCTTCTTGTCTCTTGGTTCATGACATTAATCCCACATCCCTAAAGAGATTGCCACGTCGCACGGAGGACTATTCAAAATATTAAAGTTTCCCAAGTACTCCTCGCAATGACGCCTTCATCCTTTTCTTGGTTCCCTGATACTCGGCGCAGACTTTGCATCTGGTCTCGGTTCTTCGCCTTTCTAATCTTGGTTCTCGCATCTTACCTCTTGGCATACAACTCACTTTTCCTTCATCCCTTATTCTTCATCCTTTCCCTCACTCACTCTTAAGCGTGCTCGCTGGATTGATCTGAGCTGCTTTTAATGCCTGTAATGTCACTGTCAAATAAGCAATGGATAGTATGACTCCCGCTGCCAGTGGAATAAACCACCATTCAAAATCAATACGGTAGGCATATCCTGAAAGCCATTCCTGCATTGCCCAATATGCAAGACCCGATCCCAGAAGAATTGAAATGGCCACTATGGCAATAAACTCTTTGTTGATGACGTTCAAAATGGAAAATGTCGTCGCACCCAATACTTTTCTAATGCCGATTTCTTTGGTTTTCTGCTCCGCAACATGAGCAGACAATCCCAAAAGTCCCAAACAAGAGATCAAAATGGTCAGTATACTGAAATACTTGGCTAGTTCCCTGACCTTAACATCCTCATTGTACAATCTTGCATAATTCTCATCCATAAAAGTATACTGGAAGGGAAAATCCGGGTTGATTTCTTCAGCAAGACCCTGAATAGATGCTATGGTATTTTGGATATCATGGGTACCGATTTTTATAAAACATGTTGATGAAAAAGTGGGGTCAAGTAGTATAATAACCGGTTCCATTGCCTGATGGAAACTCTGAAAATGAAAATCGTCCACCACACCTGTGATTTCCCTGTCCTCTCCCCAAAGATTAAAGGAAGTAGCTTCAGGATTGTTTTCAACGATCAGTTCATAAGCTCTTTTATTTATTATGGCACCCTGAATGGAATCTGCCCCCCTTTCTCTGGAAAAATCTTCTCCTTTGATCAATTGTAAACCTATAGTTTCCAAAAATCCATAGTCTACCCTCATAATTTCGAAAAGCGCATTGAAATCTGGATCCTTTCCTTCCCAATTGACACCTCCAGTATTTGAATTTCTTCCAAGTAAAGAATGTGTAGATCTGCTAATGGATTTTACTTCATTGTTTTGGTCAATACGGTTTTTGAAAACATCATAATTGTCCATTAACTTTCCTTCCAAAGGTACCACCAACAATTGGTCTTTGTCATAACCCAGATTTTGGTTGAGGGCATAATTGATCTGTTGATAAACCACCACTGTGGAAACAATCAAAATCGTGGCAAGGATAAACTGAAAAGTAACTAACCCCTTTCTTGCTAAAACTACTCCTTTTCCTGATTTGCTATGACTTCTAAAAACAGATACCACCTTGGTGGCAGATAGATAAAATGCCGGATAGCTTCCTGCAACCAATCCGGTAAACAACATCACACTAATCAATTGAAGCCAGAAAATCCCGTCTGAGTAAGGAACTGCCATGGATTTGCCCGTCAAGGTATTGAAAATAGGTAATGTCAACTCCACGAGCAAAAGGGAAAATCCGGTAGCAAAAACCGTCATCAAAAGAGATTCACTGAGGAATTGATTGACCAAAGCTCCTTTTTCTGCCCCTACCACTTTCCTTACACCTACTTCTTTGGCCCTTTTTTGGGATTTGGCAGTGGAAAGGTTCATAAAATTGATACAGGCGATCAACAGGACAAACAACCCTATGATCGAAAACAACTTCACATATTCGATCTTGCCACCTTGTTGAATACCATCCTTGAATTTGCCATGTAGATAAAGCTCAGTTTGCGGATAAGCAAAAAGCTTGATATGACTGCCTTCATTCCTTTCTAATATAAAATCCTCGATACTTGCAGAAAATGCCTGCCAGTCCGACTCTTTGTTAAGTCTTACAATTGTACTCGGTCCATTATTTCCCCATTCCTTTAACCACCCATTGTAAGGTTTGTCAAACATAAACCTGAAAGGAAGAATAAACTCAAATTGGGAATTGGAATTTTCTGAAAAAGGAGCTAAAACCGCTTGGACAACAAAAGAGTTGTCTCCTTCTGTTTCCTTCATTACCACGGTTTCCCCGACGGCATCAGTTTTACCAAATAATTTTACAGCGGCATCCGCAGAAATTACAATATTTGAAATTTCTTCCAAAGCTTTGTTTCTGTCACCATGAAGAATGTCATACTGCATGATATGCAGATAATCCTCCCCTGCATAAAAGCCATTCAATTTGATCTTGGTATCATCGACAATAAAAAGATTATCCTGATTCCATGAATAAGTAGCTGCCCTTTCCACCTCAGGGAATACTTCCTTGAGTTCATTAGCCAAGATACCAGGGGTAGAGTAGGTGGTGAAAATTTCAGCACCGTAACGCTGATGTTCCATAATCCGATAGACCTGATCAATTTCAGCAAAATCCCGATTCATATTCAACTCTGATTTGACCCAAAGTCCAATTAGGATTGAAGCCCATAAACCAAGTGCTAATCCAAATAGGTTAATAAAAAAAGTGAGTTTGTGCTTAGCAAAGCCACGAAGTGCGATTTTGAGGTAGTTGGATAACATATTTGAATGTGGTTTTAAATTGGTTATGTCTGGAATTTTATTCGCTTTTGAATCCCATTCCCTTTGAAATTGAAAGAGTACCGAAGACTGAATTATCTTGCTTTTTTTATCAGGCCAGGGACCTAATCACACAAACGCTCCTTAGAGCAAGTTTTCAGTTATACATTTAGTCTGAATTCATTTTGAAGAATACATCGATTGTTTTATTCACTCTTCAATATTTTAATCGGATTGCTTCCCATGCTTTTGTAGGATTGTAGTGCTACTGTCATTATCGCTAAAGCAAAACAACCCAAACAGGCAATGACAAAAACCCAAAGTCCGAATTGAACCCTAAAGGCAAAATCATCCAGCCACCGAGAAATCAAGATATAAGCAGTAGGCACAGCAATAAGGCATGAAACACCTATTAGCTTGACGTAATTTGATGATAAAAGGAGAAAAATTTCAGATTCCTCTGCACCAAAAACTTTCCTGATGCCGATTTCCTTTGCCCGCTGCTGTACTGAATAAGCTGTCAGCCCAAACAATCCCAAAAACGCAATAAATATCGACATCAATGTCAAAGCATTCATCAGCTTTCCCATTTGCATTTCGGACTGGTAAATCGCATGAAAATCAGAATCGAGGAA
>NZ_JBGSXS010000422.1:0-6932 GCF_041751335.1 Aquiflexum sp. | reverse complement strand
GATTAAGTCATTCCAAATATCATTCAACCCCCAATCATGTTTGAGTTCATTGGTAATTTTCCCATTACCTGGAATAATATGCTTTGAATTAAATCCAGAATCATCCTCATCAGACCTTACAATATTTGATAAAATAGAGGTGATATATTTACTAATGTATCTAGTGTCATTCATTTGCCTTTCTACCATTTGTTCCGGCAACTCGTCCATCAATAACTTTCTTTTCTTAGCAGGATTCTTAGAATAATTTTCTTGAACAAATGATTTAAATGCACCTTCAGAAAAAATTTCAACCTCTTCGCCCATCCCTAAAGAAACTCTTTGCCCATGGAAATTTTTAATGAATTCAAACCCCATCATTTTATCTTTCAACTTGTTTACAGCTGCTTCACAAATGACTTTATTGCTTAAACTATCATCAAAAAACCTTGACTGAGGAATCACATGCTCTATTTCATATGCTGGAGTAAACAGCTTATTTAATGGAATTACTTTTCCTGTATAAGGCGACATATATTTCTGTTCCAGCCACAATTTGTATCTTTGCAAATCTGATTTTGATGGCTGCGCTGTTCTGCTGATTTTCCATATTTCATCTGGAACCTCAATGTTGGATTTTAAAACTCCTTCCTCATAAATTTTTAGTATTTCTTGTTGCATAGGTGAAAATGGCCTTACATTATCAACATTTGGATCATGTAATAGCTCAGCCAACAAAGCCTTAATTCTAAGATTAGTGTTTTCATTTTCTGAAATCAATTTAGAAAGCCTTTCCCTTTCACTGGCAGGATTCTTCATATCCCTACCTAGTTCTATATGTATTTCGTCAAAAAAGTCCTTATTACCTTGCCCATAGTGAACCCATATATCTTTTACAACCCTGAGAGTTTCAACAATCACCTGTTCAACAATTGGATTTCTTAATGAATGTTGTTTGAATTCTTTGATAAAAGATTCTATTTCTTCACTCGAATTCCATTTAGTTATTTCTGAGGCCTCAGAATGCCTACCATAAACCAAGTAATTCACAAACCAGACAGGTAGCCCCTGAAAATCTTCATTAGAAGTAAACTCTTTTGAAAGTTCTCTGATTTTATCTTGAATTTCCGGATCAAACTCGGCGTTAAGGATTTTCTCGATCCTTTCTAATGTCGAAGGTTCAATATTTTTCAAACTCCAGTTAGAGCTAAACCTCATTAAGGGAATTAACTTTTTTATGGCTTTAAGTGAGTAAGCTGCATAATCACTTTTATAGGGTGGTGTTTTCTTAAAATTCTCAACAAAAGACTCTATAACAAGTCCATTTTTTTTTGCAAATGACTTTAAAGCTTTTTCAAATTCAATTTTGTCAGTTACTGAATAAATTATGTGCCATAGGGCTTCTTCAAATTCAGATGTTAAAATCTCGGAATCAAAGTTCTTAACTTTTTCAAGTCTTTTTAGGATTTCATACCTTGTTGGATTGCAAGGATATATTTTTGACTCGCCTTTCTCCATATCATAAACGTAATTCCATTTATAACTAGAAATTTCTGTCTTTAAATCTTTTCCCTTCAATCCTTCTTTAGAAAGAAGAAAAGTCATTAACCCTTTGCAGTCAATTTCTTTCTGGACCATCAAATGATTAAAGAGATCTTCTGTTTGATCAAGGTTACCAAGAAACTTTTCAGTTACATATTTTTCATCCTTTATTCGTATGATTCTAAGATTATTAACCCATTGTAACAATCTAAACTCTTGATATAAAGGATGGGATTTTGAAGCTACCTTCAATGGTGATTTTTTTTCAATTCCATCTTCCTTAAAAACTCTAACTTCTAAAGGGCAATTTGATAATGTTGACTTTTGACTTCTTAATGGTCTTTGGTAAAAAATAATGTCCTCAACCAAAAGGTGAATCATATCCTGATTTTGAAGGAAGTTTTGCTGTGAAAAATTATTTTTATAGAGCTCCCTAATAATATCCGACAAAATTCCGGGCTCACTAAGTTCAGGGTGAAATCGCTTTTGTGATTTCAAAATAGACTTAATTTCTACCTTATAGAATTTTCGTTCGATTGTTCGGATTAAGTCTCCTTTAATTTTTTGTTTTGGGTTGGAAAGCAGACTATCATAGATAAATTCACCAACTGTTTTTTGGGAATCTTTTATTTCTTTTTCAGTTTTTTTCTTTCTGAGTCCCCAATCATCCTCGCTGGGAGCTCGGAAACTTCGCTTTTCATTTCCTTCTTTATCCAACTTTACATTTCCATCTTCATCTAGATCAGTTGTCACAATGAAATCCTTTTTTTTGCCTAACCAATCATCTATTGGGACTTTACTTGATCTTCGGTATACCCATCCATTTTCCAAGGTTAACGAATACCACGTTTCTCCCTTTTTATTCGGGCTTTCATCAGCCGAAATGTCGGTTACTTTCAAAGAATAAAATTCTTCCAACTTATTTGGCTGTTCATCCTCTTCTTCACCTCTTAATTGATAGTATCCTCTTTTTTGATTAAAGTTTAGAATTAACCAAGCCAACTCCGATTTTTCAATTTTTTCAGTAAGTGCCTTTTTCCTTAAAAAATAGATTGTCCAGTCATAAGGTATTTTTTTCCCTCCTTCAACTAAATCTGGTTGATTTAATTTAAATTCTGAAAGCATTTCCTCAAAGGAGTTTTTGAAGATGAACCCTGGTTCGTCGTAAGCTAATTTTGGCTCTGATTCTCCAATAAATTTTCCCAACTTATCCTTAAAATCTATTTGATCAGAAAAATGCTTAGGTAAAAAGTCTAGTATATTTAATACTCTTAATAATCGCTCCCTTCTTAAAAGATGTCTTTCTCTTAGCCTCCTAACACCTCTCAATCTTGTTCTCTCTGCTGTCTGAGATATTGAATTTCCTTTTTCGAATTCTCCCAAGATATCTTGACTCATTGGAATAATTCTTGATCCCATACCTAGAATCTTACCTTGCTTTTGGTCAAAATCTTGTTCAACCAATGCCCACCCAATACTATTTGTCCCCAAATCCAATCCTAAAATCTTTTTCATGTTTTTATAAAAGTTTAATGTAATAAATCTATATTAGTGCCATCAATTTGAAGCAATTCACAATAAGGATTATTCCGTTGTGAAAACATTTAAGAGGGCCCCGATGGATTTATCTGTCGGGGTCGTCTTTTTTTGGTGAATTTTTGAACTCCCAAAATACCCCTAACCTTTTAATAAAAAAATACCTGAAACAGGGTATTTTCAACTACTGACAGACATTGTCCCAAAATCTTTCTATTACCTCCTTTATTCACAAATCTTCCATTCCCCAACTCCCCCAACCTTCCAATCTTCTACTCCCCTATTTTTCAATCTTGAAATCTTCCAATCCCTCCCCACCATTCACACATCTTAATTTTCCAATTCACTTATTTTCCCCTTATATTTAAATCCATGAAATTCATTCCTATTATTACCATGGTTTTTTTGTGGTTTATACAAACCGCAGCTGCCCAAACCCAACCTATTGGCCTGATAGAAACCCCTTAGGGGGAAATTTATATCAGTTTGTTTGATGAAACACCTAGACATAGAGACAGCTTTATTCAGCTTGCAGAGGCAGGTTATTGGGATTCGTTGACATTCAACCGGGTCATACCCAATTTTGTAGACCAAGGTGGGTGTCCGGTTACGGAAGAGGGATTCGATGATCCTGAATATTTGTTGGAACCCGAAATTGTCAGGGGCATTACCCATGTCCATGGTGCCGTGGGCGCAGGAAGGGACAACAACCCTGACAAACTATCCGCAAGGTGTCAGTTTTATATTGTCCAGAACAAAAACGGACTTCACAGATTGGATGGTGACTATACCGTCTTTGGACAGGTGATCAAAGGCATGGATGTAGTCGATAAGATTGTTTTTGAAAAAAGGGATGAAACCGATGAACCACTAATTCCAATAACCCTCAAAGTAAAAACAATTTATACCTTCTGCCCAATGCAAGAATCGGATATGTTTGGAACGAAAGACATTCCGCAAGGCTCTTTTTCCGTTCGGCCATGGTGTATCCTTTATTTCACCAGCTTAATAATTTTGAAACCTTTCTGGATCCTTATACCCTATCCTTTGGCAATCAGGACCTTCAACCCTATATCTACCATCAGGCCAACCTAGAACATACCTGGAATACAGGCAACCTGATGCTGATGAGCGCTTTGTTTTTTGAAAAGAGAAGCAATATGATCAATAGCCTGCACACGCTCAATACTTCAGGTATTATGGAGGTTACTTTTGCCAACCTGGGGGACCTGTACCAAACAGGCTTGCAGTCCAGCGGAGCAGTAAGGCTGAGTAAATCCACTTCCATCAACCACATGGTCAGGTTCTTCCATAGCCATAGTATAGGTAATGACCACACGATTTATCCGAGAAGAAATAAATTAGCATTAGAAACCGGATTTTCGGGAATAATCGCACTGGAAAGAGATGTCAATATCACTCTCCGATTCAGGTACCTTTCTCCGGTCAATGATATCCAATCTGATTTCTTTAGCGGACCACTTTACTTTCTGGCTGCAGAGAAAAAACTGGGGGATAAATGGAAATTAGGATTGACATCTGCCATGCCCTTTGCCCGTCGTTTTACTTATAACGGGTTAGAAACTAAAGGAAATCTATTTCATCAAAGGGCTACCGGGCAGATTCATATGTCCAGATTACCAATATGGCTAACCTTGAGCTACTCATTCCAAAAAGGAAAATCTATTCAAAAGGAACAAAAGAAAGTCTCTAGTGGCCTGCACATCAATAAAAGGGGATTCTGACTTTAAACTATTGGTACTTAAATCCTGATTCCCTTGCTTATCCAAGGAAATCAGGAAGAGGTGCCAACGTGACAGATCCTAACATGTCCCAAATGGTGTCTTCCATGCCAGGCATAAAGGGCAATGGTCTGATCAAGGGGAACGGCTTTCTGTTTTTCTGGGTGAAAAAAAGTCTTTTTCAATTCCTCAGGACTCAAAGATCTTAACAAGACCACCCACCTCTCATGTAGCCCTTCTAGGATCTTGAGGCTGGGTTCGACAGGAAGCTGAAGGTAGTCCGGCATTTCAGCCCATTGTGCCTCATGGTAACCTTTGATGGTGGGATTGTCTTCAGTGAGGGCCAATTTGAACCTGATAAAACTGTTCATATGACTGTCAGCACAGTGATGGACCACTTGCCTGACAGTCCAACCACCTTCCCGGTAAGGAGTATCTAGTTGGGTTTCAGTTAGGTTTTGAACTATATCCCTCAGCAATTGTGGAAAGGATTCAATTTCAGAAATCCATTGCTGAATCAATTCATTGGTAATTTCAGAAGGTAGGGTAAAAGGGCCTATGGGATATTTCATAAAATATGTTTTGTTTGCGATGAAATTACTTAAAATTTTTTAGTTGTCAGGATTGGAAATCAGAATTTTTAATTAAGTTTCGCAAATTTTTAATCCAATTTTCTATGAAAAAATATTTCGATACAATTGTTTTGGTAGTGGCTTTTTTTTCCTGTGAAAAAGTAGAAAAACCATTATTGATAGAAAGAGATTTTAACCTAAATCTAGATACCATTTGAAAACGAAGAACCCAATTGCATCATGGAGAAAACTGTTTCTGATGCTGACTTTTATCTTATCTGTTAATTTAACTCTATACCACAACGTATTTGGACAAAATGGAGATTACATAGTTTTTCAGGATTCCGCTATATTTTACGGGAAGGTACAATTCCCGGGAAATAAAGGAATTTCTTCCATCAATTACAGAGTGGGAAAAAAAGGGAAAATAACTACCTATACCATTGAGGATATCAGTGAATTTTCCGTAGGTGGAGAAAAGTTTTTCCGAAAAAACATCGGTAAAGGAAATACCAAAGATTGGAAATTTCTGGAAAGGATTCCCAACGAAAAAAGCGATATTAACCTTTGGCGGTTAAATGAATCTCCCATTCGCTATTTCATTGAAAAAGACAGTATTATTAAAAAAATAGAAGAAGGTTATCAAGAAATATTGAAAGAATGGTTAAATGACCCAAAAATTGAAATCCTGATTGACCAAACCAAAGTCAATGAATCTGACCTGGTGTACCTTTTGAAAACCGCCAGTGAAATTCAAAAGCCAAGGACATTTACCAAACCAATTGTCTTTACTCCCTATATCGGAGTTGCTTCAATTTGGCATAAATACCTTATTCCATCAACTTTTACCCTAGGGTCCCATCAATCAATTTCTCCAACTTTTGGTTTCAATGCAGAGGGTTTCTTAAACCACAAGAGAAATATTTCTATCAATGGAGGTATACAAACTTTGTATTTCAATTCCCAAGAATTTGTCCGTATCGAATATAGGGGTACCAATTTCGAATCAGATATACATGTGAAATTCAGGGGTTTTCAAATCCCGATATTCAGTAAAATTTATCACGATTATATTCCCAACAAAGCACGATTCTATTCAGAACTTGGGGTATTGCTTTCTTCATTTACTATCCAAAATGCTACTTCCTATGAGGGTGGGATTAAGGATGAAATGGTATTTACCGAAAAAATTCAATTTAGTTTCCCTGACAGGCATTCAGGAATTCTTTTGGGTTTTGGACTTGAACGGTACCTGAAAGGCCATAGAGGTATTGTTTTGGGGGTAAGGGGATCAGTAATAAGACAAGGCTCCGAAAGCGGTCTGACACAAATTCAACTTCATTCCGGATTTAAATTTTAATTCTTTTTTTATGAACAGAGCAAAATACCTCTTTATCGGATTGGTTTTGTTTCTGTCCTGTACAGAAGAAGAACAGATTTCAACAAGGGATTATCCGTTTATCGAAAGTGTTTCAGCACAATCCTCGGAAGGTGGTGGGGCAAGTGTTGAATTTGAAATAACAAAAGCGGGTAAGAATCCAATCACAAATTACGGGGTAGA
>NZ_JBGSXS010000421.1:0-2148 GCF_041751335.1 Aquiflexum sp. | reverse complement strand
GGTCTATGATGTAGTGGTTGATTTTGTTGGCGGGATTTTGGAAAATAAAAAAGAAGAACAAATTGCATCCCGGGTAGAGCTTTCGGGACATATCGAGAATATTGAAAACAATCCTTGGCAGGCAGTATTCAACTTATTGAGAAATGCATTTATTGAAGACTACTCAAAAGAAATCGAAAATGCCATCAATTTTGGTGGCGCTGGAGGTGAAAGGTAGAGTGAACAATTTCCATTTGGGAAAATTAAATGATCTAACAAAAATGTTTGATCAAGGAAAGGATAATCCATTGTAAATTGTAGTCGATAAAAGGGTGTAGTTGCAAACTACACCCAGACAAGGTGGATGGAAATTGATCTAAAATAGACCCACATTTATTCTATATTGTTCTTTATTCCTACTATTTCCTCCTTGAGGTAATTTTTATACCAACCAATAGGACAATTTTGTAAATAATCTTCATGTGCCTTAATTAATGAATTTACATTTGTTCTGTCCATCAGGGAAATTTCCATTAGTTTTCTGTTCCAGATATGATTGGTTTGCTTCATGGAATTGACCTTATCAATCGGATCATATAACCCGTTGGGAAATCCTAAGTCATCAATGATTTCTTCAATTACTTTACAATAATCATTATTGAAGGGTTGATTTCTATCTTTCAATACATCCACATAATCTTTAAGAATATTTAATTTATGAAAGGAGGAGTCAGCAAAATGTATATTTTTAAATGCTACTTCAATCCAACGACAAGACTCAGGAAAATCAGCGATTACTCTGTTACTTCTGATAAGTAATCCAACAATATTGAAATATATAAAAGGATTATGTTGAGGTTCCAATATTTCAAGTGCTTTTTGAAAATGCATTATTGCCAAAGGATATTTATCCGCCATAAAATAGCAATGTCCTATTTCATTATGAAGTCTAACTTCATAAACCCGGGGATCAAATGTTTTTCTAACTGTTTCAGCAGAACTCTTAATTAAATCGATTTTTACCTGAAAATCGGAAACAGGTATGTCTCTGTACAGTTTGAGTGTAATATCTGTTGGTAAAAACTCCCTAATAAATTGCTCTTTCTTCATTTCCTAATTACAATTAAACCAACATTTTTACCACCCTCCCAAACCAAGAATCACTCCCCTGTCACATATTTCCTCCAATTATGCTGTTCTTTAAACCCTAAGACTTCACGGATTTTTCGGTTGGAGAACAAGGCTTCATGTTCTCCCAATTCATGGGATAAAGGCACCCCAGGGAAAAACCGTTCCGCCAATTCTTTGCTTGGAATGATGGCTCCATTATGGTCATTTCCTGCATTGAAAATCTGATAACCGAGGTCATCTTTTTGCAAGCATAAATCCACAATCTGTCCCAGGTCACGCGCATCAATATAGCAGAAGGCATTCCTGCGACGCACTTCGGGATTTTTGAAATAATGTGGAAACAGTTCTGCATATTCATGTGGCTCAATCACATTACCGATTCGTAGGGCATAGATATCAAAACCTGACCTGCGTTGGAAAGCACGGGCTGTTTTTTCATTGACCACCTTGGATAAACCATAGCTGTCCATTGGATCGACATCATAGTCCTCCTCCAAAGGCAATGATTTGGGATCCGTTGGGCCATCGGAAAAACAGATTCCATAAGTGGTCTCTGAGGAAGCAATGATAATCTTCTTGATGCCAAGTTTTACAGCCGCCTCGATCACATTGTAGGTTCCTATCGTATTGACCCGAAAGGTTTCATTATCAGGTTTGATCAGGATGCGAGGCACGGCAGCAAAATGAACTACCGCATCAAACTTAGGTACCCCCTTCCCTCCTTCCAACTCATCCAATCCTGCATAGGAACTCATAGCATTGAACATCTGTCCCGAATCCGTAATATCGGCATTCAAGTTATCCACTCCAGGGTAATCCAATGGCGTCAGGTCTACATTCATCACCCGATGTCCTTGGTCAAGCAGATACGGTATTACATGTTTTCCTGCTTTTCCTGATCCTCCGGTGAAGAATATTCGTTTTTTGGTCATGGTGTTGTTTTTTTGATGATGGTTTTATTTGTTTCCAGATCTGTACCCAAAATAGATTTTCCAACGATCAAATCAAAAATTTAAATAAAATTCTACCTACTACATG
>NZ_JBGSXS010000420.1:0-11999 GCF_041751335.1 Aquiflexum sp. | reverse complement strand
TGTTGCAGTAGTTGCAATGCCTGGTTCTATTGCGGCTTGTGTATCACCGTTGACCAAACCTGTGTAATTGAAGGTCAATGCCGGATTGGCTTCGCCGTAGACTTTGGATTTGTCTTCCGCTGTGATCGTCAAGGCAGCTTGCGTTACTTTAAGTTCACCTGCAATCAACGTGATGTCATAATTTGCATCTACTCCACCTGTTAAGGTAATTGGATAAGTTCCAACATTTGAACTTGCCGTAACAGTTGTTGCAATGCTTGGTTCTGTAGCTACCTTTTCGTCTCCATTGACCAAACCTGTATAAGTAAAGGATAACGTTGGAATTGCTTCGCCGTATGTTTTCGATTTGTTCTCAGCTGTGATGGTTACTGCTTTCTGATCAACAGTCAATGTTCCATTAACCAAAGTGATATTATAATTCGCATCCGAGCCACCAGCTAAAGTAATTGGGTAGTTTCCAACATTCGAGCTTGCCGTAGCCGTTGTTGCGATGCTTGGTTCGGTGCTCACTTTCGAGTCACCGTTGACCAGGCCTTCGTATGTGAAGGTTAGCGTTGGATTCGCCTGACCATAGACTTTAGATTTATCCTCTGCTGCCACAGTCAAGGTTGCCTGCGTGATCGCAAAATCTGCACCCGTGAAGGAAATCGTGTAGTTGTCTCCAGCGGTTAAATTGCCTTGGTTGATGGCGTAGTTGCCTACGTTTTCGCCCTCGTCTCTGGTGAGTGCTCCACTTAGAACAGATTCTGTGTCTTCATTGGCATAGCCAGTTGCCAGGTAAGTATAAGTCGGATCAGCCTGACCGTAAACCTTGCTATGGTTTTCGTTGGCCGTTACAGTCATGGTTGCCTTCGTGATCGCAAAGTCTGCACCCGTGAAGGAAATCGTGTAGTTGTCTCCAGCGGTTAAGCTGCCTCGGTTGATGACGTAGTTGCCTACATTTTCACCAGTCACTCTTGCAAGCGTGCCAGTAAATGCATCTTCTCCAACCAACTCGCCTGCGGTAAGCGTGTAAGTAAAGCTTGGGTCAGTCTCTCCGTACACCTTGCTCTGACCTGAATTCACAGTGATATTTAGAGTTTTCTCCGTAATCGCAAAGCCCGCTCCAGTAAAGTTGATGGAATAGTTGTCCCCTGCACTTAAAGTACCTTGATTGATCGAATAGTTTCCCACATTCTCTCCAGGTGCTCTTGCCAAAGCTCCTGTTAATATGCTTTCATCGTCTCCACCTTCAAAGCCGGTAGCCGTGAAAGTAAAGCTGGGGTCGGCTTCTCCGTACACCTTACTTTGATTAGGAGTTACAGTAATTGTCAGGGCCTTAGTTGTAATTTCACCGTCATTTACCACATAAGTAGCTGGTGCCTTGTAATTTACTGGGCGACTTACTGAGATTTGACACCCCATATTGGCGGCTGTCCCTTGGTTAGTCCATAAGCCTTGTTTAGCATTATAAGATGCAGTTTGTTGACCGCTTCCAGTCACAGTCCACCGTTTCGCTTGCGGACCGTTCGAAGCTTGGGACACAACTAACCAGTATTGAGTTCCAGAGACTAAAGAGTAGGTGTTATCCAAGCTGGTGACTTCAATAAAAGAGTCCGTATTGGTAGTTGTATTGTTGACTGTTAGAGATGACCAATCCAAGGTTTTCAGCAACGCGAGACTGGAGGTGGGCGTCGTTCCACTACCGCTCCACAGCTCCAAATTGAAAGCACCAGACTGCCCATTTCTCAAATATAAGTTCAGCTTGATGTTGGAGATGGGCCCACTTTCATCTGCTGTGAACTGCTGCGCCCAACGGCTAATATTCGCGTAAGTCTTATCGTTGGATTCCGCTCCACCTCCCGGAGAGAGATTGTTTAGTACCGCCGTCTGAGGGTTTGCGTCTGAACCACCCAGCGTATAGACTACCGTAACCGCCTTACCGGTACCCACATTGGCATTATCGTAACTGGCCACCGCAGTCATGGTAATATCGTCGCCCAGGGATACTCCATTCAGCGCTCCAGCCGTAACCGCCGCACTTGTGGTGCCATCGTAGGCTTTCGTTTTGGTTAAGATCGGATCGGAGATGGTCAGTTCCTTCATCGTTATATCAAATACCGAGGAAATCGCCGAGGTGAGTCCGGTCGATGTGGCACTCAGGGTATACCCTTCGCCAACCTTGTTGATACTCAATCCGGAGAACGTGGCCAGACCAGTATCCGCATTAACGGTCGCTGTTCCAGACAATGTTCCGCTTCCAGCGTTATTAGCAATAGACAGGTTCACCGAGGTGGTGTTGTTGGTTACCCGGTTGCCATTCGCATCCAAAATCTCGACAGTAATCACACCCGTCGATGACCCAATCACCGCGTTCTGAGGTTGTGCCAAGAAGGCAAGCTGTGTGGCAGCACCTACACCTGTTGAGGTAAAGGTCAGTGGCGAGCCGGTCAAACCAGTGCTGCTGGCTGTCAGCGTATTCATACCCGCAGTAGAACCCAGAGTCCAGCTGCCTACCGTCGCTATACCGCTTGCATCGGAAGTCGCTGTCCCACCCGTAATACTACCTCCGCCTGAGGCCACGGTGAAGGTTACTGATACGCCGGATACCGGATTGCTATTCGCATCCGTTACCAATACACTTGGGACTATAGAAACTTCAGATCCTGCTGTGGTGGATTGATTGTCTCCACCATTAATTGACATTGTTGTAGCTGGAGCACTTACTATTAAATCCCACTGTGTCCCGGTAGGATTTGTTAATGTCCAAATTTTTTCCCCAAAAACACCACTTGTACCAGAAATAATATTACTTGCGTTAATTCCACTTAAAACTGCAGTGTAAGTACCGTAGGGCAAAGTACTTGCTGGATCAATAGCAAAATTTAAGGTTGAAGTACCAGGATTTGTAAATGTAATTTTACCAGTTTTAGAACCATCTATATAGACAAAGTAATTAGTTGGTAGGTTTCCATTAAAATTAAAGTTACTTTGAGAATTATATAAATTGGTCACCGCAGTACCTGAAATACTTCTGGTAGAATTATTGTTATTAATTACTCCATAATTTTTTAAAGTTGTTATAGTTGCGGAAGAACCATTTATTGCAGCAAGGTCACTTCTGCAATTTCTTATAGTACCATAATTAATTAGAGTTGTAATTGTCCCTCCATGCTCAATCCCAAGTATATTGTTACAATTTGTACCTCCAATTCTTCCCGTTGAATTGTTTGTTAGACTATTAATTGTTGCACCTGAGTAAATCCTAATTGAAGAATAATTTCCTTGTATAGAACCATTATTCACCAAATCCGTCCCAGATGAACCACTATGAAAATGAATAGCCCGATCGGTTCCTGAAATAGATCTAGAAGCATTGTTTGTTAAAGTAATAGGGGAATAAAAATTAATCCCTCCTTTACCACTCATCGTACCATTATTAATAAAATTTGTTTTGACGCTACTATTAAACGCACTCATAATAGCGCCGTTAGTTGATGATCCAACCATAGATCCATTATTCGTAAAATTTGGAAGAACAATAGAAGTACTACTAGAACCTGCAGTAGCTACACTATTTGTATTTGAAAGAGTTACTCCTGCATTAACCACAAAATCTTCACCACCAGCAATCACAACAGTAGAACTAGTGCTTGTTGAAATAACTTGGGCATGAACTGATGTGCAAAAAAAAGTAAGAATGAGAAAGTATAATTTTAGAAATTTACTTAAATCTGGAAACTTTCTAAAACTGATTAATTGTAAAGATCCTAAGACTTGTGGAATTAAATTGAACGTAAATAATTTTTTCATAAACGAATAAGTTTATACGTATACTTTGTTTTTTTATGATCCATTTCTTACAAATCACAACAAAACCAAGTCACTTTTCAACCATTCCATGTTTCATAATCCGATATTGAAACAGACAGTCAGAGAAGTTCCTTTTCAGTTTTATGAAATACAAAAGTGATTTTACAAAACCATGGCGCGGAAATAAAAAAATCAGACCGCGACAGTAAAAAGTAGGTTTTTCTATAATCTAGAGTGAAATAAAAACAAAAATAGGCCAACTTTTCACAGTTGCTCAATGAAAAAAAGGATGAAATTTCTGTGAGCTAGATCTCAGAATAATCGGTCACCGAGCTCAGTTGGTGAGCTTACAGAATTACGCCAAGGTGGAAACACTATAATATTTAGTTATTGGCATCATTGGAGTAATTATAATATTTTATAATTGAATTTTAGGAATATAAAGCTTCAGCTTATAATTGCAATTCCCTTCCTAAATCAAGAAGGGCTTTCCTGAAATTTCTTCCAATACTCAGTGGGGCTGCAACCCTTTTCTTTTTTAAATGAATTGAAAAATGTAGTCCTTGAATTGAAACCTGACATCTCCCCCAAAGCCTCCAAAGTATAATCATCAAGGTATCCTTCTTTTATTTTTAAGATGGCAAAGGCTATCCTATATTGATTCAAAAATTCATTAAAGTTTTTATCAAATTCTCTATTGATAACCAATGAAACCAACTTTGGGGTTACGTTTATACGCTTTGCAAATTGATTCAATGTCAATCCAGTTTCAGTAAAAATCTGCGCCTCTTCCATTTTTGAGATGATCTCGGATTTAATCAATTCTATTTCTTTTTGGGAAAAAGCATCCGGTAGTTCTTTAGAAATCTGAATATTTATTTCAGGTTGGTCTCCGTTTTTTGAGTATGGAATATGGATTTTTTGTTTATCCACATCGACCACCTTTGATTTTTTATTCTCCTTTCGATCGTTAAAAAATTCTGCCCTGAAATTGACAAACAGGTTCAGGCCGAGCAGTCCAAGAAGCGAAATTCTCCTTAAATAATAATTTTCCACTATCAGGTCAAGATTCCCAAAATGTATCATAATCTCAAAAACAGCATAGACAAACTGAAAAATCACCATCCAACCTAAGTTGATCAATACAATTTTAAGATCAAAAATTCGTCTTTGTCCTTTTTTAATGATAAAAATCTCCGGACGCACTTTATTAACAAGGTATAGTGAATAGACAAAATAACCGGTCTGAAGAAAAATCCTGAACAGGTAGTGGAACTGGATTGGAATCAATCCGCCAGCTTCAAAATTAATTTTGGCTTTGTCTGATACTATGTTAGCGGCAAAGACAGATTTAACTTGGGACGATTCGAAGTAAAACGGAAGCAAATCCAATAAGTGGATCAACGCAGGAAGGAAATGAAGCCAATCTCTTTTACTTAATCCCACTGATCCTGAGAGAGAGTTTCTTATAAAAAAGAAGAATAATGGTGCACATAGATACATCAAGGGACTTATAGTCCTCAACAATTCAGGTGCTTCCATAATAAAGCCCGCCTCAAACCAAACAAAGTAAACGGATAGGCAGAAATTGTAAAAAAACAACGACGCATAAAGGAACCTATACCCTGAAATGTTCTTTTCTCTTTTGAAAATCAGGATGAAGCTGTTGAAAGTAGCAACAGCAAGCAACATGATAATAAAGAGTAATTGAAACTTCATAGTTTGGAACTGGCATTGGGTAATTAAAGAAGAATGCCTCTATAGCGTCTTAATGGGAATTTGAATTTAGCCCAAATTCGAATTAAAAAAGGTATTTCTATCGAAATTTCTATATTATTTCAAAGTTATTTAGTTTTATTAATATTAAAATCTCTGTTTTTTATGAAATCCTAAATTAAAAATTATCCAGTAAATATATCTTCCATTATTATTTATATTAAGCTTAGAAATAAGTAACACAATAAAAATCATTGATATGACTATTTCAATTGATCATTATTTTTAAAAAAATTCTTCTTTTTTCACACCAAACAGGAATTCCGAAACAAAAAAGTCAGGGCTCCTAAAAAAATTATCTGCCCCAATCTTTTAATTGGAAAATAAAAAAGCCACTGCCGACAGGCAGTGACTTTCAATTCAATTTTATTTATTCCCGAATTATTTTAGAACTCGAACTTTTAATTTGGAAGCTTATCTGAAAATCTACCATATACCCAAGTCCCTGCAATAGCACTTACCAAGGTGACAGCTATTACTGTAAACCCACTACCTATCTGCGCAAACAATGGTCCCGGACATGCACCCGTCAGGGCCCATCCTAATCCGAAGATAAATCCACCGATGATCTGACCTTTTCTAAATTCCTTTTTTGGAATGACGATCTCCTCACCATGTATGGTTTTGACATTGAACTTCTTAATCAATTGAATGGAGATTAAACCGACCAAAATGGCCGAACCAATGACGCCATACATGAAAAATGATTGTAATCTGAACATTTCCTGAATTCTGAACCATGAAATGATCTCAGCCTTGACGAAAATCAGACCGAAAAACAACCCCACTATCAAATATTTAATCAATCCAAAGCCTGCCTCATGGTCAGCTTTATGATTGGGAGTTCCGCAATCATTTGGATCCTGAGTTTTTTTAATTATTGTAGTTTTCATAGCCGTAAACTGTTAAAATCCAACCAAAGTCATTAATGGTCCCAAAAATGCATGAGTCATCAAAAAGCCTCCTATCATAAAGAAAATCGTGGCTACCATAGATGGCCATTGGAGAGAACTGATTCCCATAATCGCATGTCCGGAAGTACATCCCCCAGCATAGCGAGTTCCGAATCCTACCAGAAAACCTCCTACAACGAAAAAGAGAAGACCCTTTGCGGTAAATAGGTTGGACCAGTTGAATATTTCGGCAGGCATAAGACTGCTAAAATCTGTAACACCCAAAGCAGCCAAATCCTGTTGTGTTGATTCCGCTATGACAATGGCTTCAGGATTGGAAAAGAAGGCAGTAGCCACAAAACCCCCAATCAATATCCCGATTACAAATACTATGTTCCATATTTCCTTTTTCCAATTGTAAGTAAAGAATGGGATATTGGCCGGGACACACATGGCGCAAATATGCCTAAGTGAGGAAGAAATGCCAAAAGATTTATTTCCGATAATCAGTAAGATCGGCACGGTAAGCCCAATTAATGGTCCTGCTACCCACCAAGGCCATGGTTGTTTGACCCATTCAATAAATTGTTCCATATATGTTATGATTGTTTCACTATTTTATTTTTAAAAACCTTATAATCCATTACTAGGGTCAGATTACACATATTCAGTATTAATTTTAGATTATTCTTTAAATTCCGTACTATTTAGTGCTTTTATTTTGATTAGAAGCAATTGCTAAGGAGGTCCATAGGGTTAATCATCAAATAAAAAGCCTCTTATTTCTGACAAATGGCCAACTTGAAGGGACTACTTTTTTCCTACTTGCAATTTATAGCAAAGTTGTAGGGCAAACATAATCGCTGACCTCAAACAGACCTGAATCTTTTATTGCCGTATACCCACCTTTCACATCAATCAGGTTATCATATCCTCTGGCTTTCAGAATGGAACTGAAAACCATGGATCTATATCCTCCTGCGCAATGGACATAGTAGGTTTTATCTTTACTTATTTTTTCCATACTGTCGTTGATGTAATCCAAAGGTGCATTTTCAGCCTCAATGACATGTTCGCTTAAATACTCTGAATTTTTCCTTACATCAAGGATTTTCACATCACCTTCTTTTTCAATGATATTGGCTAATTCTTCGCTAGTGATAGAAGTGATGGCGTCTACTTCCCTGCCATCATTTTTCCAGGATTCGAATCCACCTTTGATGTACCCCATAGCATGGTCATACCCCACCCTTGCCAGTCTGGTAACTACTTCCTCTTCTCTCCCTTCTTCAGCTACAATAAGGATTTCCTGTTTAAGGTCAGGCAACAAAGCACCTACCCATACTGCAAAACTACCATCAATACCGATGTTTATTGAATTGGGGATAAATCCTTTGGCAAATACCTGAGGGTCTCTAGTATCCAAAATCACCGCTCCGGTTTCATTTGCCGCTGCCTCAAATGCCGCAGAGCTCAATGGCCTAATTCCTCTTTCCAATACTTCATCTATGCTGTCGTAGCCTTGGATATTCATTAATACATTTTGTGGGAAATAAGAAGGAGGGGGTGTCAAACCTGTCAGTACTTTCTTTACAAATTCCTCCTTTGTCATTTCCTGAAGCGCATAATTTGTATTCTTTTGGTTACCCAATGTATCTGAAGTTTCTTTACTCATGTTTTTACCACATGCACTACCTGCACCATGAGCGGGATAGACAATGAGATCATCTGCCAATGGCATGATTCTATTTCGCAGGGAATCATAAAGATGCCCTGCCAATTTATCTTGGGTCAGATCAGCAATTACTTTCTGAGCCAAATCCGGTCTTCCAACATCTCCTATAAATAAGGTATCTCCTGTGAATAGTGCTTCTTCTTTACCTTCCTCATTGATCAAAAGGTAGCAGGCACTTTCCATAGTGTGTCCGGGGGTATGGATCAATCGGATTTTTACTTTGCCCAATTGAAACTCCTGACCATCCTCTGCCACTATTGCGTCAAATCCCATTTTCATACCTGTTGGCCCAAAAACTATCGGAGCACCTGTCTTTGCAGACAAATCCTGATGACCTGATACAAAGTCGGCGTGAAAGTGGGTCTCAAAAACATATTTGATTTTCGCGCCCCTTCTCTCTGCCTTTTCGATATAAGGCTGAACTTCTCTTAGTGGGTCAATAACTGCCGCTTCTCCATCAGACTCGATGTAATATGCTCCTTGAGCCAAACATCCGGTATAAATTTGTTCTATTAACATATTTTCTTTTTGATTTTGATTTCGTAAAACTAAACAGGTCATCTTTTATGGAGAATGACTTTTGTTACATTTATAAAATTATACTTTTTGAACCGTTTTTTCCTCAATTACTTTCACCAGTTGATGCGCAGGAACAACACCTGACTGCCTCCACAGAACTTGCCCATTTTGAAACAGGATCAATGTTGGCACACCTCTTACTTGGTATTTACTTGCTGCCAAGGGGTTTTTGTCAACATCAACCTTGATGATTTTGATTTTTTCTCCGACTTGTTTTGCAGTATCCTGTAGAATGGGTTGCATCATTTGACATGGCCCGCACCATGTGGCGAAGAAATCCACCAATACTGGCTTTTCACTGGAAATAAGTTCATTGAATGTTTTCGGTTGTCCGCTCATGATCTAAATAATATTTTAATGTTACAAATTTAAGGACTTATCAAAAGATGCACAGTAATTTTTATCACAATGCCTTAAATGCTGTTAAAATTCCCAACATTTTGGATTTATTGCTTATTTTCGCCCGACACTACTATTTCATAAACAATGCTTGATTATAAAAAGGTCAACAACCTGACCGGTTGGTTGGTTTTTCTGGTTGCTACCACCGTATATATCCTTACCGTTGAAGAGACTGCCAGCTTTTGGGATCCAGGAGAATTTATTGCTGTCTCCTACAAACTTCAGGTTCCCCACCCTCCCGGTGCTCCGTTTTTCCTTTTGATTTATAGGATGTTTGGTTTCCTTGCTATGGGTGACGGCTTGGCAGTGGCTTATTGGATGAATGTAGGCAGTGCAGTTCTCTCCGGTCTAACCATTATGTTTCTATTCTGGTCCATCACCTTATTTGGAAGAAAACTTTTCAATATCTTGAAAGGCCAGGAAAGCAAAGGGCAGACCATTACCTTGATGGGTGCTGGTATAATCGGATCTCTTGTTTACACCTTTACCGATAGTTTTTGGTTTTCTGCCGTTGAGGCGGAAGTATATGCCATGTCTTCATTCTTTACTGCCATTGTGATTTGGGCATTCCTTAAATGGGATGTGATAGAAGATCCCCGAGACGAAAACCGTTGGATGATTTTTATCGCTTACCTAGTAGGACTTTCCATAGGGGTCCACTTGCTGAATTTGGTTACACTACCTGCCTTAGCTTTGGTTTACTATTTTAAAAAGTACCAAAATCCAAACCTAAAAGGAGGAATCATCGCATTGATTATCGGTGGCATTGCTCTGATTATTATCAATAATTTAATTATACCTGGTCTGCCAAGTCTTGCCGGGTCTATAGAAATATTCTTTGTCAATAGCATTGGCCTACCTTTTGGTTCTGGCATTGTGGTTTTCTCTGCCTTGTTTTTAGGATCATTGATTTATGGGATTTTATATTCCATCAAAAAGGAATAAGTGGTACTGAATACGATTTTAGTTTCCTTGACTTTTATATTGATCGGTTATGGTTCTTATGCCATGATTGTAGTGAGGGCAAATCAGGATCCAGTCATCAATGAAAATGCGCCCAAGGATATTATCAGTTACGTATCCTATCTTAAAAGAGAGCAGTATGGTTACAGACCCTTGCTATACGGACAATATTATGACGCCGAATTGGTGGATCAGAAAGAAGGTGCGCCCATTTATCTGAAAGGCAAAGACAAATATGAGATTGTGGATTATTCCACCTCCAACATTTATGACCCGAAAAGGTCAACTATTCTACCCAGGATTTATTCTACGCAGGACCGGCACAAACAACTCTATAGATCCAAATTAGGTCTGCGGGAAGGTGACAAACCAACTTTTGCCGACAATATATATTTTATGTTTGACCATCAGTTGGGACACATGTATTGGAGATATTTTATGTGGAATTTCTCCGGCAGAGAAAGTGATTTCTCCGATGCTCCCTGGTTAGGAATTTCAGATTTCTTTTCAGACAAATTCCCCGATTACATCATAGAAAACAAAGCGCACAACAATTACCTGATGCTTCCACTTATTCTCGGATTGATCGGGCTGATATTTCAAGCCAAAAATGACCCGAAATCCTTCTACATTACCGTGATGTTGTTTTTGATGATGGGCGTAGTCTTGGTACTTTACCTCAACTCCCCACCCGTCGAACCGAGGGAGCGTGATTACATTTATGTTGGATCCTTTTATGCATTTGCCATTTGGATAGGTATAGGAGTGATGGCTTTGGCGCATTGGATAGGCAAATTGAACAAAAATCTGGCTGTTGCGGGAATCATAGCCACCTTGGTGACCTTCCCGATTCCCATACTGATGGCCTCCCAAAACTGGGATGATCATAATCGTCAGGGAAGGTTTTTCTCAGTGGATTCTGCCAGGAATTTCCTTTCATCTTGTGCTCCAAATGCAATTTTGTTTACAGGTGGAGACAATGACACTTTCCCGCTTTGGTATGTGCAGGAGGTGGAAGGATTCAGAACCGATGTGCGGGTAGTTGTATTGAGTTACTTTGATACAGACTGGTATGTGGAGCAAATGGCCCGTCCGGTACATGAATCAGAAGCGTTGCCTTTTTCTTTGAATTACAATAATTTCAAAAAAGGAACCAATGATGTGCTTTATGTGGTGGACAGGGAGGGATTGGACGCCATCTCGGCAAATGAATACCTAAAATTGGTCAAAAATGAAAGCAGTCTTTTGAAGTTGCAAACATCTGGCAGAGCCTCTTACAACATGGTCCCTTCCAGAAACTTAATACTAGATGTCAATCTGCAAAACGTATTCAACCAAGGGCTGATACCTGATGGAATGGAGACCTTGATGACAGAACAGATCAACTTGAGGGTCAAAGGCAACTACCTGACCAAAGGCAGCCTGATGCTCATTGACCTGATCACCAGCAACAATTGGGAAAGGCCTATTTATTTCAATAATACCTCTTTGGCTACAATCGGTATTGATATAGAAGATTATGTGGTTATGGAAGGACTTACCTACAGGTTGCTGCCAGTCAGGAAGCCGCAGGGAATGAGAACCGAACTTGTCAACATTGACCTAGCATACGCTAACATCAAAGAAAAATTTGCTTTCCGGGGAATGGATGATCCCAACAATTACTTTGATGATGAATTCAGACGCTTCACTTCCAACCACAGATCTGCCATCAACTCTGTGGTGATTGCCCTATTGGATGAAGATGACCTAGACAGAGCAGCAGATCTGCTCAAATTCAGTATGGAAGTCATGCCAAACAAAGCCATTCCTTATGACTTGGCAAGCGGTCAATCTGTTCCTTTGCTGTTTGAGGTAGG
>NZ_JBGSXS010000419.1:0-10400 GCF_041751335.1 Aquiflexum sp. | reverse complement strand
TGAGATAACCTATGCTGAAGTTGTTACGTTTGCTTTCCCTGACTTTCCCCAACATCCCGAGAGAACTTATTCAGTAAAATACCGTAGAGGACACGGGAATAAACCTGAAGGTATCTTGTCACCGGGTGGAACTGTTAAAATAAAAGATGAAATGATTTTCTATGTTTCACCAACTGGTCAATCATAATGAAGACTTAAGACGCTTGGTCGTCAAAGGGTATGCTATATCATTCGACAGTAACTATCTTGTCATTTGTGATATTCCTTATCTAGATGAAAAGAAAAATCTTCAAATCATCGTTGATGCCAATCAGGGCAAACTATACGGTGCGGCTGATCCTGTATTAATTTATTCAGCAACAGGTCTTGAGGCAGGAGATGATAAGAAGGTATTCACCGGAGCACTGTCAAGAGCAGCGGGCGAAAATGTCGGTACCTACGCCATCATCCAGGGCAACCTCTCCGCTGGAAACAACTACAACATTTCCTTTACTAGCGTTGACTTTGAGATTGGTAGAAAAACCCTGACCATCAAAGTCAATGAAGGACAGCAGAAATACTTCAGCGAATCTGATCCTATGGTATTGTCATACATTGCAAGCGGATTTGCAAACGGGGACAATAGGGAAATCATGACAGGTACCCTCCAAAGGGTAGTAGGTGAAGCACCAGGGAACTACGCCATCCAATTGGGGACTTTATCCGCAGGTAATAATTATGAAATAGCATTCCTAACTGCTGACTTTACCATAGTGGTAGTAAGGATTGCGGAGATATTCAATCCTGAAACGGTGAGCGTGGATTGGGGCACAGATAAAGCTGCAATCCTGTTGCCGGAGACGGTGATGGTGAGAACCGACCGTTCGGAGTTCATCAACTTACCTGTTGTATGGGATATGGCCACTGTCAATACTCTGGAAAGGGGAACCTACCTTGTGACAGGGGAACTGAAATTTGCCGCAGGGTATGAGAATCCTGATGGATTTGTTCCCCAGATTGAAGTGACGGTACTGCCTAAGCAAGCTCCAGTAAGAGTCAACCTCAGCCACTATGAATTTACGGCGGAAGCTGGCAAAGAGGCCATCTTAATCGCAGAGATCTCAGTAGTGGATCCCGTGGACAATATCCACGAGATCACTTTAATCGATGGCGACAGGGACAACGGCTACTTCGAGATCAGAAACGGTAACCAGCTTTATTGGGTATCACCTGATCCCGTGGCGGGCAAGACAGAGTTCTTTGTCAACTTCCTGATCTTGGACAGAGACGGCAATACACTGGAATTCCTTGAAAAACTGACCCGTCACAGAAAGTCGATCACGGAGCTGTTTGTGGGCAATACGATCACCCCCGGAACAGATGGCTTCAACGATGGGTGGGGTGTTCCTGATCTGAAATACTACGAAGGTGTCAGGCTCCAGATTTTTGACAGGGGTGGGCAGCGTCTTTTCTACACCCTTGACCCAGGTGTGAGATGGGATGCAACTGTCAACGGGAACGCTGTTCCGGTCGGTACTTACTATTGGACAATAGAGGTTGTAGAAACCGGAGAAACCAGAAAAGGACTCCTTTATGTACTCCAAAAATAGATTCAAAAAGGGACACCGTATCAGATCGGTGTCCCTACTATCACATAACTCTTCTATACATCAAAAAGATATTCCCATGAAAAAATCATTACTAACATTAATACTGATTGGAGCTGTTTTGGGCAGCATCCAAGCACAGACGAGAAAGTACGTGGCCCAGTTCAGCCACATGCAGGGCTACTTCAACCCTGCCCTGACAGGATACGAGGGATCCACGGTACGGGGATTTGTAAGAAACCAATGGGCGGGTTTTGAGGGGGCGCCCAAGACCTATTTTGTATCCGCAGAGATGGATTTTGCCGACATCACGGGCAACAGTGATCCCTTGATGGCCGACAAAAATGCCTTCGGGATCAACGTGCTCCATGATCAGTACGGGGCCTTTGCCGAGACCGAGCTGATTGGCAACTATTCCGCAAGGATACAAATCAGTCCCCTGACCAGTTTCAGATTGGGGGTAGGAGTGAACTACAATATGATCCGTCTTGACGGTAACCTGCTCAACCCCGATCAACCGGAAGACCCCAGAATTATGCAATACCTGAATGGCTTTGCCAATATGCAGGTGCTTGATTTTAATATCGGCGGCTCGATCACACATCCTAATTACTATATATCCTATGCAGTACACAATGCCAACAGGGGCGCCATCAATTCGGGGGATATATTTATGGAAAGAAGACCGAGGGTGGGAGTTTTTCAAGGAGGATACCGCAATGCCATGACGGACCAACTCGCAGTGGCGACCAATATCATGTACAGGCATCAGGTGGGATTGCCGGACAACATAGAATTTAATTTCAAGGTGCTGATGATGGACAGGTTATGGCTGGGAGCTGGACACAGGAGATTTTATGCCAATAATGTGCAGCTTGGGATGGTGTTCCCAATGGTCAGGATCGGCTATGTATATGAAATGCCCATGGCCCGTTCCTACCTGTTGCCTAATACTACCCATGAATTTCTGGCGGTATTCCCATTGTTCAGAAAAAATATCAGGGAAAGTAAGGATGAGGTTTTGATCTGGTAAATAAAAATCAATCAAAAACCCTTTTAATAATCGCCCTGATCATCAAAATGGCAGCCAAAATTACTGAGCCTGCTATAACAAATTCCATAATTGGTTTTTTGTTTTAACTCCAATTGTAACATTAATGTTTATGATGATCTGCTTTCTTATTAGTAGATACGAAACCCTTATTTAATGCTCGTTAAAATTACCGATTTATGCTTACTTCTTCCCGATAGCTATCAGCCTTTTTCAAGGTCAGGTTTATTTTAGTTATTTGAACCTAAATTCCAGTTTGTAGTCATAAATCCAAGGGATTTCTGGTGATATGTTTTCATTTTCCAGCTGTTGGGATATGTTGTGGTATTTGTCCCTCATGCTCAGGACTTCATGGTCTTTGTAGTATGTTATAATGATAGTGTCATCCTTTACCCTTATATCACCTTCCATATTTGTGAAGACTTTTTCGGAGAGCATCGCCGCAGTCCATCTGCTCTGGGGTTCAGGCAGGTTTTTTCCAAGCCTGAATGCCGCGGCCTGTGCAAGCAGGGCCAGGGACTGCCTGCCGTACCTGATTTCAGATTGAATGTCGATGCCCTGTTCCAGCCCATGTTCCCCTCGGAGTTGAAGAATTACTCTATTGTCCATCTTTTTGAGAACACTTTTGAAAGCAGTTCAACCGTATCTCTGTCCGAGGTGGTGAGAAAGTGCTTATAAACTTCCTGTTTGTCCGCCGATTCCTTTTGGGTGATCAGCCTCAGTTTTTGGTCCAAGTTCTGGAAGCTGAACCGTGTTTCGGCAACCGAATATCCCGGCCACAGCTCTCTATATTCTAGTCCTGTGATGCGTTCCCTGATTCCTTTCACGTCCAGGGCCGGCATAAGGATGTCCAACGAAAGGGAGTCGTCAAAATATTCTGTTATTCTCAGGGGAAGTGTTCCTTATCTGCCAGAACCAGTGCCTTTTCCTGTCCCAAAACCTCCCCCACAACGTTAAGGAGCTGGAGAGTGGCTTGTGAAAAGGCAAAGATTTTAAGCACTTTCAAATGTTTATTTTGGATCAATATTTCACAGTAAATCAATTTATCCCCCTCAACTATTCGGCTTAAACTTCTCCACATAATTCTCCACTGGTTTGAGGGATTTTAAGTAGGCAAAAATCGATTCAAGGTCGGGTTCTTTCATGCCGGCATACATCACCCATGGCATGATGGTTTGGAATTCTCCTGGCTTGACCTCAGGTGCGGTCATGTGTTCATTTTCATACATTTTGAATCGTTGGATAAACATGTCTTTGGTCCAATTTCCGATTCCGCTTTCATGCGGGGTCAGATTAGGACTTGTCAGGACACCTTCAGGGAATTCAAAGGTTCTGCCTCCGGCAAGCCTATCCCCGACAAAATCTCCATTTTCAAATTTTGTATGGCAGTCTGCACAAGCTGCGGCGCTTACCAAATACCCACCATACGCTACTTGGTCAGAAGGAGAGGGTTTTTTGGTAAGTTGTGCTTTTTTAGGTAGGGTACGGAGGATGAAATTAAATGGGAAATCTGCTTTAGACTTAGGATGGTCGGTTTCTATTGGTTCCAGAGTTCTGAGAAAAGCAATGACAGACTCAATGTCTTCTGCGTCAATAGTGCCGTAACTATGGTAAGGCATTATTGGAAAAATAGGACTTCCGTCTTTTCTAACCCCTGTGGTAATGAGTCTAAAGATTTCTCCATCTGTCCAGTCCCCTATTCCATAAGGAGTGATATTGGGAGATATAAATATTCCGGGGAATCCCATCCTCTGGTCAAATATTTCACCTCCAGCGGTAAGGGTGTTTTGTAGAGGAGGACCCGAAAATTGACTGAAATCCCTTACTGAATGGCAATCCACACACATCATTACATGATAGGCCAAGTACCTTCCGTGAGCGACTTTTTCGGGAGTGACATCAACTACAAGGTCTTTCGGTGCAGGTCCCACATTGGGTAGCGCAACACTTACATAAGTAGCAGCTATCAGTATCAAAAGAATAACAGCCGTCGCGATATATGCGGTAATCCTCAAAAACTTTTTCATAACACAGTTTTGATTTGGTTAAATTGTTTTTCAAAATTCAGATTTTTGTGCTTTTCAGAGATCACCCATTTGAGTGATATTCACATTAGGTTTGGATGGAATTTTGTTATTTTCCCAACCCATATGAATTTAAAAAGTGTATGAATATTAATAGTTTCTCAATTTGTGGATCAGGTCAGTCCGGTTGATGGCATGGGTTTTTGAAAAAATATTTTTGAGGTGTGTCTTGACGGTATTCTCACTGACAAACAAATTTTCGGCAATTTCATTGTTGGTCATACCTTTCTCCACCAACCCAATGATTTCACTTTCCCGAGTAGTAAGGGGACTCAATAATTTTGAATTGATTCTCCCTATATCAATGGAGGCGCCATTTATTTGCTCAGGAATTTTGTTTTCTTGAAGCCTTACTTTTGCCCGCCATCTTAGTACATAAAAATAAATCCCTCCCAATCCGGAAAGGAAAGCAATGGTCAAGAAGATGCTCAGTCTTGCTTTTTTGGTTTTTTCTTTGGAAAGTTCGAGTGCTTGTTGCTGTATTTTTTTGTCTTTTTCTATTGCCTCAAACCTTGCCTGCATTTCTTCAAAAGCCCATAATTTCTGTTCATTATTGATGCTGTCATTCAATATGTTAAAGGCTTTCCATGATTCAAGAGACTTTTCGGGCAAGTGAAGCAATTCATAAGCTACGGCAAGTTCTTTCATGACCTGTCTTTTCAATTCCAGTCTTTCGGTTTGCTCAACAATTTCCTTTGCCGAAAGCAACTTGGCCAAACCCTCATCTGTTTTTCCTGCGCGAACCTCCATTATTCCCAAATAGGTCAACGCACCAGCTTTTTCGTGGCTTTTATCAGATTTCAAGTTGTCAATACCACTTTCCAAGTACTTATAGGAATCTGTGTGATTTTCCAAATTGTATAAAGCTACACCTAGGCCAATATTGATTTCAGCCATTGTCCTTGATTCTGTTTTGCCTTGAGCTAATTTTTGTGCATTGGAAAATGCCTCGAGACTTTCATCATAAGCATGCATATAGGAATAAAGTAAGCCAATGTTATAATATGCATTAACAAGTCCTATGGTATCATTTTGAGTTTTTTTGATTTCAAGAGATTTGAGGTAAATGTCGAGCGCTCTTTTAAAATTCCTTCTGTGCCGGTATATCACACCAAGATTGTTAAGGGCATAAGACTCACCTTCTTGATAACCTGATACTTCACTCAAAGCTAATGCTTCATGATAATAGTTCACAGCATTGTTAAAGTCTGACTTATAATAAAATGCTACTCCCATCGCATTTCTCAGCTTGGCCATGCTGAGACTGTCTTTATTGATCAATGCGATATTATAAGCACTTTGGAAAGTGGCTATGGACTCTTCAAATTTATCCCCGAATTCCAGGGCAAGCGCTTTTTGGTACAGATTCCAGATCTGGCCTTGGGCAAATCCCAAATCTCTGGCCAAATTAAAGCCCCGTTCACTGTAATAAATAGTAGAATCAAGGTGATCTTCCATATGGTAATAGGCCATATCTCTCAATATCCAAACCCTGTTTGTATCTCTCTTACTATTTTTCAATTGCTGGAGTAGATTTTCCAGTTCATTTTGACCAAAGGCAGGTGGGTAGCCAAGGAATACAATTCCTGCTATCACTATAGCACAAAAATTAGACATCAAAAAGAACCGGCTTTTTATTGCCGAAGAGGGCTTTTTCATACTTTTGGGTAAACTGACTTAATTCAATTAATCATATAACGAATTGAATTAAAGAGAATTAAAAGTGATTGTTAATTTAAATAAAAATTATCGGGATCAGATAAATAGTTATTAAAATTAAAAAGAGTGAATGAGTAAAAGGTGAAAATTTCAAAACTTTTTTCAACCAAAAGATGAAAGTGATTTAGATTTAATTAAAATATTCAATTAAAAAATATTAAAACAGTTCAAAAATTGAGATTTAATAGATTTTAAAAAAAAATTATAACAAACCCTCCAAATATCCCCAAATGGTCTCAAATACGATCAAATGACCTTCCTCAGTGGGGTGAATGCCGTCAGGAAGATTCAGGTCAGGATTTCCTGCAACACCTTCCAACAAAAATGGGATAAGAGCCACATTTTCTTCTTCTGCCACACTCGGGTATAATTCTCTGAATTCACGGGTATATTCCGGACCCATATTGGGTGGAATTTGCATGCCTGCCAATAGGATGGTTGTTTCGGGATATTTGGATCGTACTGCTTGGATGATACCTTTTAAGTTCTTTTTCGTTTCCGAAATAGGGATTCCTCTCAATCCATCATTTCCACCCAGTTCAAGGACAAATATGGCAGGCTCTTCTTCTAGAAACCAATCCAATCGACTTAGTCCACTGGCAGTAGTTTCGCCGCTCAATCCTCCATTGACCACCCTATAATCCAGTTCCAAGCTGTCAATCCGCTGTGCCACTAAGCCTGGGAATGCATCTTCTGCATCAATTCCATAACCTGCACTCAGGCTGTTGCCGAAAAAGAGGATGAGTTTCTTTTGTTCTGTATCTTGAGTTTGTATTTCTGTAGTAAGGTTTTCAGCTTTTTCTGATTTTTTGGAGCAGGAAAAGCAAACTACTAATATTAATGTTGAAAGGAAGAAATTCTTATAATTCATAGGTCAACAAAATTAACTTTTTATCAGATAAGTCCAGTTAGACGGATTAGCTTCAATAATGAAGGCTTCAGCTTCAGCAATTGTTTTTATTTTCGGAATTTCTCTTTCAAATGCTTCTTTTAATTCACAATTTGAGATATTCCCCAGATTAATTTTGATTAGTTTTTTGGGACTTCCTTTTATTAAAAAATCATTTTTAAAGTCCACATCTTTGAAGATCACAATGAAATTCATTTTGTCTGCAAAATTTGCGATTTCCGAATCTTTAGTATTGAACCCTTTTAAAATTGAATTAATGTGAATTGCTTCAAATCCTTTTAGGTTTAAAAATTTTACAAAGTTTAAGGAAATATGAACGTCACATAAAAACTTCATGCAATTTCCTGAGTCGAAGTGCCAATAATAGAAAGCTTTGCAAACTCCAATGCCGCAAAGAAATCTTCTTTTTCCAATTCAGGATGATCCTCTATAATTTCATCATAAGTCATTCCTGAAGCCATCAGATCCAACAGCACTTCTACGGGCCATCGCATTCCTCTAATACAGGGCTTACCATGACATATTTCAGGATTTATTGTTATTCTGTTTTTATACTTCATTTTATTGATTTTTGCAATATTGCTATTATTGTGGCGTAGGAATAAATACTACGGTAAAACTTTTAATGCCCGTAACACCTGTCTTCGGTCATCGGTCTTCCGTCCCGTTGAAAAAAGATGGATGCCAAATAGGCAAGAATGCATGTAATTATTAATTAACCTTTCTCCAAATCTACAATTTTTCGACTGAAATTGTTTCAATCCATTCTTTCGCATTATCTTTATTTCCAACGAATCAAACCTTTTGGACGTTTGATGGTGTTATTAGCCCGTACAAAAACCCCTCTTATTTTTATGAGCATTTTAAGTGTAAAGGAAGTTTCCAAAACCTATCAAAGCGGTAACAGGAAATTGACTGTTTTGGATAATGTCAATCTCAATATCCAATCAGGTGATAGTATCGCAATTGTTGGGCCATCTGGTAGTGGCAAGACCACATTACTTGGCTTATGCGCAGGATTGGATTCTGCAACAACAGGCTCTGTGGTACTCAATGGAAGTGCATTCGAGAAATTGTCTGAAGATGAACGTGCTGCTGTAAGAAGTAAAAATGTGGGTTTTATTTTTCAGAATTTTCAACTCTTACCCACCTTGACTGCGCTGGAAAATGTGATGGTACCATTGGAATTGAAAAAAAGAAAAGATGCCAAAGAAAAAGCTTTGTCATTGCTTCAGAAAGTCGGTTTGGGGGACAGGGTTACACATTACCCTACGCAGTTATCCGGAGGAGAACAGCAACGTGTATCTATTGCGAGGGCTTTTGCAAATGAACCCTTAATTCTTTTTGCTGATGAACCCACAGGTAATCTCGATACCGAAACCGGAGAAATGATCGAAGACTTGATTTTTAATATGAACAAAGAAGAAGGAACAACTTTGGTTTTGGTTACCCATGACACGGAATTGGCAAAAAGAACCAACAGAATCATTCATATCAAAGGGGGCAAAATTCAGGAGGAAACTAATGGCTGATTTTTCTTGGATTTTATTGATGGCATATCGGGATTTTCGCAAGAATTTCTCTCGCCTTTTGCTTTTTGTATCTTCCATGGTGGTGGGAATTGCGGCTTTGGTGGGCATAAGTTCTTTTGGTGAAAACCTAAAAAAAGACATTGAAGACCAATCTAAAGAATTGGTGGGGGCCGATTTGGTTCTAGATAATAACAAACCGCTTGGAAAACAGCCGACTGATTCCATAGCAATCCAAACTGCAGAAGAAGTCAATTTTGCGAGCATGGTTGCTTTTCCTGCCACGGGCGAGAGCAGGTTGACCCAGGTCAGATTGCTGGAAGGTGATTTTCCGTTTTACGGCAAACTGGAGACTATACCTGAAAATGCTGAAAGCACTTTCAGACAAGGTGGAAGAAAGGCCTTGGTTGAAAAACTTTTAATGGCACAGTTCAATGCCGTAGTCGGTGATAGTATCAAAGTCGGAGAATTGACTTTTGTGATTGAAGGGGAATTGCAAAAAGTACCCGGTCAAACAGGAATTACAGCTACGGTTGCACCCGCGGTGTATTTACCGATGGAATATGCAGAGGCAACGGGATTGATCCAATACGGAAGTAGGCTCAAGTATCAGCGGTATTATCAGTTGGCTGACGAAGTGAATCCAGATGAATTGGTTAAACTGTATGAGGAACAATGGGAAGAGGAAAAGGTAGATGCCGATACCGTAGAAGACCGTCGTCGCCAAACAGGTCGATCTTTTCAGAATCTTTCCAATTTTCTGAGTTTGGTGGCATTTATTGCTTTGCTCTTGGGCTGTGTCGGAGTAGCAAGTGCAGTGAACGTTTTCGTCAAGGAGAAATTAGCTTCGGTCGCAGTACTGCGCTGTTTAGGGGTTTCAGCTTGGGCGGCGATGAAAATCTACCTTGTTCAAATATTACTTATGGGTTTGGTGGGTTCAGTATTTGGCGCTTTCCTAGGTACTATGCTACAGTTTATATTGCCAACTGTGTTTGCGGATTTTCTTCCGGTGGAGGTCACTATGGCGATTTCATGGAAAAGTGTGGGATTTGGAATTTTGACAGGATTGCTTGTCGCCTTGCTTTTTGCACTATTGCCTTTATTGAAAATAAGAAAGGTTTCTCCTATGGCAACTTTAAGGCCCGAGGAAGGAGAAACCAAAATCTCCAAAGATCCATTGCGATGGGGGGTGATTACGGGCATATTGCTTTTCATTTTTGGATTTAGCTTTTTCTTATTGAATGGATGGAAAGAGGCGTTGGGTTTTACCGGATTTGTTGTTTTTGCTTTTTTGGTCTTGTGGTCAGTTGCTTTGGGAATCATGTGGATGATCAAGAGGTTTTTGCCTATTACCTTACAGTATCCTATTCGACAATCCTTGGCAAATCTCTACAGACCCAATAATCAGACAGTATCTTTGATTGCAACCATCGGTCTAGGCACGGCGATGATCAGTACATTGTTTTTTGTGCAAAACCAATTATTGGATGAGGCAAGATTTGCTGATAAAGAGGATCAGCC
>NZ_JBGSXS010000418.1:0-3002 GCF_041751335.1 Aquiflexum sp. | reverse complement strand
ATTTTCTGCCAGTTGAAGGAATTTTCCATATAGGAATTTGTGGTTTACGGGTGATTTGATGGATATTTAATTTTATCCTCCCTCATTCTGGTTAACCGAAAGTATAAAAAAATCTTGACATTTATCAAGATTTTTATTCTTTTTTAATGACCCTTTTTTATCCCATTGCAAAGTTATATTAACCTTCAATTGTCACCCATTAGCAAAAAAAAATCCCCAAGACCATTTAGGCTCTTGGGGAGAAGGATTTAATCTAATTAACTTTTCTTTGGTTTTTGTTATTGAATCTAGGTATCGGGTTTAATCTTTTTATCCAACTCCTTATCAAGCAACAAAGACAATTTTCTTGCCCCGGCATCATTCAAATGATCCGCATCATAGAAATCTTTATCGCGAAAATCAGGATGTTGGTTCCAGTTCATGTAAGTCACCAATTGATTATTTTCACTAAGCATGGAGGCAATATTTTCCACCTCTTGAATTACAGTTTGAGGTACAAAGCTGTAGTATTGCTTACTTACCGGTGTCGCCAAAAGGATGGTTTGTATTTCCTTTTGGGAGGCACTCCTTACAATTGCCTCAAGTGCTTTTAACTCTTCCTCTATAATTTTCCCATTCAAAAGTAAATGCCTTGCTATGGCTTCTTTGGCATTGGTTTCAAGATTGATGGATCCACCTGTTTTGTAACCTAAGCCAAAACCCAATGGAGAAGAAGGATAGTCGATTTCTCCATCTTGGATATTCTTGATTAACCGAATCAGGTTTGCTCTCATTGGCAGGGCCGTCAATTCAAGGCCGTACTTCCAACCAATTTGATTGGAAAAACCATAGTACAGCACATAGTTTTTATGGATAAAAGGAAGGTCTCCTCCTTGGTCATAGAAGGATTGTATTGAAAAGGAAATGACCAAATATTTTAGCTTGGGCATATTCGGGAAGTACTTTTCCCATAGCTGCTTATCCTGAGAAAAAAGCTGGGAAATATGGGCTGCATTAAAGGCCTTGGCGGAAATAAATTGTGGATCAAGGCCATAAAAAGTTTGAGAATTGCCCAAAATCAGTACTTCAATTTCATTGGAATTTTCAATGAGATAATCATTTTTAAGTTTGTAAGTATTGGGAACATTCCTCAATGCCATTTCGATCACTACCAAACCAAGGAAAACAGGAATAGAGAAAATCATCAAATGCAGTATTCCTTTTTTCATTAAAACTGAAAATAATAAAACTCCTGCTGCCTGCCACCAAATAGAATAATCAGCCAAACCAGGCTATAATACCAAGCTATCCTTCCTGCTTTAGGGAGCTTTTCCAATACCCCATCAAAAGTGTTTACAAATGATCTACCCTTCCATTCAATTCCTATAAACAAAGTCATAAAGGCAAGATTCAGATACACTAGCTTGGAAGTCCATGGAATATAACTATCCCAGTTTTGTACCAGAGAAAGAAAATAACTGTTTCCAAATCCTATATAAGGAGCTCTAAAATAAAGAAAGGAGAGTGCAATCAATGAAAAAGTCAACAGCATCTGCCCTGTTTCTTTGAGGCTGGGATAGGAAGAAATCTGTCCGACATATTCGGTTTGGTAATTCCCTTTTTTAAATAGGATCAGGGGCAGGATATAAAAGAAATTGATCAGGCCCCAGAATACAAAATGGAAACTTGCCCCATGCCACAAGGCTGACAACAGAAATATCAACAAGACATTCCTGATTTGTAGTAGAAGCCCCCCTTTGTTTCCCCCCAAAGGAAAATACACATAATCCCTGAACCAAGTGTACAGACTTATATGCCAATTTCTCCAGAACTCTGCAATATCACGGGAAAAGAACGGAATCCTAAAATTGGGTTTTAATCTTAATCCAAATGTCCTCGCTGTACCGATGGCAATATCACTATATCCCGAAAAGTCCCCATAAATCTGAAATGTAAAGAAAACCAATCCCAACATCAGCTGCCAACTGTTGGCTGATTGATGGTTTGCAAAAAGCCAATCTACGACAGGGGCACAGTTGTCGGCCACTACCATTTTTTTAAACAGCCCCCAAAGAATCAACCTCAACCCTGCCGAAAAATCCGAATAATTGATTTTCCTAGATTCAAAAAACTGGGGCAATAAATGAGATGCCCGCTCTATCGGCCCTGCTACCAACTGAGGAAAGAAGCCAACATAAGCAAAAAAGGCTATAATATCATTTGTAGGTTTTACCTTTCCCCTGTAGATATCGATGGTATAGCTCATCGTTTGAAAAGTATAAAAACTGATTCCAACAGGAAGTATCAGTTGAAGCGAATACTCATTGGCCTGAAATCCTATCGAATGCAATAACCTGACAGTGGATTCTACAAAGAAGTTGAAGTACTTGAAAAAACCCAATAGACCCAGATTGGCCATAAGACTGATGCCAAGAATAAGCTGCTTTCTTTGAGTCCTTTGTCCTTCCCTACCTAACAATAAGCCGCAAACAAAGTCTATGCTAGAACTGACAGCGATCAATCCCAAAAACCTCCAATCCCACCAACCATAAAACACATAGCTAGCCACCAACAAAAACAGGTTCTGAGCCTTCAGGTTTTTCTGAAACACAAACCAGTACAGCAAAAACACCACCGGCAAAAAAATCAGATATTCAAAAGAGTTAAACAGCACTATTGATTATAATTTAAAGAAGCATATGTCCTCGTTTAACAATAGATTTCAATGATATTGATGGTTATAAATATTCATAAATATCAATTCTGACTATCCGAAAAATTGCACCGAAATGTTAGTTACCCTGAACTTTAATTTTGGTTAAGTTTTTCGGGTTGAGGTGGGGCGGAATGACTGCGGACCGGGCCGGCCAGGGCCTTGCGCGATGATAGGATTCCGCAGTCTTGTCCCGATAGCTATCGGGATTGGTTACTTTTTTTGTCAATGCCTGCCCCGATTTTTTCGGGGAAAAAAAGTGACTATATAATTAGCTTGTCAAAATTCACCACCTATAGAATATAATATA
>NZ_JBGSXS010000417.1:0-6576 GCF_041751335.1 Aquiflexum sp. | reverse complement strand
GTATAAGTAAGCATGAAAACCCAAAGAGCGGACAATAAATTGATTAGCAAGAATTTTCTGTGGAAGGTTTTTTATAATTCTAAAAGACCCTTCCAAATTTTCTTTAGGGTCAAATAGGGTATTGGCATAGGCAAGTTGTATTATATGAGGCTGAAATGTAGTAACTATCCCAGTTCTCCCAAACTCTACCCTTGCAGAGTCCAATAATCTCATCGCCACTTCCCGATTTGATTCTTTGTTAAGGAGTTCTTTTGCAGCATAGGCGTACAGGGAAGACCTGTTGATGGCTTTATTGAATGGCTTCAACAACCTCTTGATTTCTTCAAAATTCCCGGAATTTGCCAATCCCTCTATAGCCGTCGCTATCAATCTTAGTGAATGATTGTTGATCTGATTTCCGAACTCCTTGGATCCGAGAATATTTAAAAGATTATCCGGATTGATTTTTTGATAATATGAAATCATGGATTCAATTTCATTTTTTTGATTAGCCATCTCCCCCAAATACAAATACAACCAATTCAAGTCTACCTGATCTATATTTTCTCTTTCTGAAAGTTCAGCTTCCAGCCTTTTAAAAACCTCAAATCGGGCCGGTCTGATTATGAAACCGTTTGTCCATATTTTGGAATTATATCCTAACAGCCAGGTTGTAAAATAATCTAACTCAGTCTTATTTGGATACAAGAAATCCATTAACTGATTATCCAGTATATATTCCAAAAAGATATCAGAAAAGTAAAAGAAAAAGAAAGACCTTGGCTCCAATGGATGAAAACCTATTCTTAGGTCAGGATAAATAAATAAGAATTTTTGGGGAACGATCATAACATCTGAGCCGGCAACTCCAATTACAGTTGTAGTCTGCTCCAAGTAGGATGTGGCTACAAGTCTATAATATTCAATGGCCCTGACAAAAAATTGGTTAACTGACAGTTCATCTTTTTTTGGATCCTCATAGTTGATCCCCTTTAAAATACCTTCATTTTTAAAGGAAAGGGCCATCAAAAAATTTCTCTCATTGGGATCTTTGATATCAGTAAGGACGGTTTCCCTGTATTTTGAAAAGAAATATCCGATCTGTGCCCGATCACTGAATTGAAGGTTTAGGTTTTGCCTATCATCCATAAACCCATACAAATGCAAATTAAATGATGTGTTTGCGGATTTAAGCATTCTTCCCAAAAGCCGTCCATAAAATTCCTCCGAAGAAATATTTTTTCTCATGATATATCCCTTCACAAAATCTTCCAAAGCTCCAAATTGTCCAAATTTGTAAAATACTGTTGCAATATTAGCTGCATTATCTCCGCCTGCCGCATAATCCCCTTGGTAATAGTTTTGGGAATTGGCCATTAAAATGTCCATACATTCCAATACCATTTTACTGTTGCCTTGTGAGGCATATAAATAGGCCAATTGCTGATAAAGTCCATTGGATCTAAAGCCATAATTTGTAGCACCTCTCAGAAGCAGATTATCCGAATTAAAATTCACACTTACCCAATCCGATTGAATTTCCTTTTCAAAGGGCGAAAGGATCTGTATGAGTCTTTGGGTTTCATCTGGGGTAAATACCCTATAGTTGACTGCATGTTCAAGTGCCAGGGTCAGATTAATGATATCGGAGAAATCAGCCGGTTGGGTTTCAAGGACATGTAATACCATATTTCCTGACCTTTTGGCATTCGTTTCTCTCCAAGTATTTATTTGAGTATCAGGATTATAATAATATGCCAATTCCAGGGTAACCCGTAAATCATTCAATTCTTTTAAAATCGCTGAAAATGAGGAGTTGACATTGCTTGGTACCGCATACTCCGCTGATAGACTATCTGCAATGGCCAAACTTCTGAAAATTTCTTCTTTGGGTTCTACCCATCCTTGAAAAACCAGCATTGTGGCAATTCCATTGGCAATGTTGATTTTTTCAATCGGATCAGAAATGGTATTGATCACCTCATCAATACTTGTATGCTCAAGTTTCAACTGTTCTATAATGAGGGAAATTTTATTCTCAAATGCCACTTTGGGACTGTTGACCAATTGTATGGACTCAGCTTGAATAGAATTTAGAATATATGAATTCTGTTGTCTCAGGTATTGCCTGATAGCAAAAGAACTGAAGACTATAAAGGCAATCAAGGCAATAGCAATCCCTATTCTTTTTGCTCCATACCGCATGACTGTTCTGGTCACCACATGTTTACTTGCACTTTTGGACAGAAATTCATCGGAATTTTTAAGGATATTTTTTGCTTTGGATAACTTTTTATCCTGATCCAATTCCTCCGGCAGGTATCTGGCAACCCAATGTACATTTGGGTTTAGATTATTGATCCAGTTTTCAAAATAGGTCAGGGGACCAATTGACATCAAAAAAGCGTTCGATTTGCCACTATCCACCCATCGGTTGAGCTGCTGTTCGTAATCCAGGAAAACAGTATAGTTATCATATTCCTCCTCAGCCCAGGTTTTGAGGTATTCCCAGTTTCGGATAAGGCTTTCATGGGTAATATCCAGCACATCATCCTCACCTAAAGCATGGCTTTCAGGATCATCCGAAATAAAGGGTCTGATGAAAGTATTCCCGGGTTCACGAAAAATATTTAAAACTGCCCCAACTTCTTTGGTTCCAAATTCCTTCCTTCCTAAAATATCGGTAATTTCCTGTAGGGTCATCCGGTTTCTTACTGCCCTGCTTTGGTCAATTTTGGTCAGGCAGGTAAAGGTATTTTTGATAATAGCTTTTGCATCATCATTGGTAATTTCCCTACCAGTGTTCTCGATATAATAGGCTTTCGCTTGCTCAAAAAGCTTGTTTGTATGGGTGTCGAGAACATTCTGCAGACTTGGAGCGTGATAACAGGCTTTGATATTTTCAGGCAACTCATCAAACCATTGTTTAAATCTCAAGACCTGATCTTCCGGGAGTTCGGATTCCGGCATCCCGCCGACCATGGCATAATGGATAAGGTCCATTTCTTCTGCCCCATTATTGGCCGCATGCCAAATCTGATTGAGCGCATGTTGAAGGATCGGAAGCTGATCAACACCCTCTGTCAAATCATGGATCAATCTTTCTGTCAGTCTTCTTGTAATTTGATTCCCACTTAAAACAGCCGGTTCTTCGATAACCAATTGCAGTTGTGCTCTGTTGAGGCGGGGAACAAAAAACTGGGAAAACCCAATATACTCTGGCAACCCCCGAAAAGCAGCACATTGCCCAATGAAGTCTGACCTCATGGTAAAAATGATGTAAATGGGAAGTCCCTCCTCCAATGCTATCTTAGAGGTCTCCAGCAATAAGTTTAAAACAAGGTTGGCTTCTTTGGAAGGTACTCCCTTGTCATAGTTTTCGGGATTGGTAAAAAATTCCTCAAACTGATCTACCAGAATGATCAGATTGGCAGCTTTCCTTTTGATACTTGCCCTTATTCGCTCATCTGATTCTTGCCATTCCAATGAATCTTCATCAAGAAACCGATCAGAATTTCTATATAAATCGATAATTGCAGAAAAACCATGCTTTAGTTCAGATTCAACAGTTTCCTCATTTGGAATTTCAAGTTGATTTGCTATGGCTTTGCTAAGGTTTTTGAACGGGGATCTTTCCGGTCTAAAATCGGCAACACACCATTGGCTATATTTCGATTTAAGAAAACCTGCCCTGGCATTGGGAATGATACCCGCATAGACAAGTGATGATTTTCCGTCACCGGAGGCTCCTGTCAGCATCAAAAACTTATTCCGCTGCAATTGGGCTGTTGCAGCATCAATATCTTCTTCCCTGCCTTTAAAGTATAAAGATTCCTCCTCCGTAAAAGAGCGTAGTCCGGTATAAGGGCATATTTGGTAGTCTTCAAACATACCTGCTATTTGAGTTTGACAACGGTGGTATAAACTTTTTTGACTTCTGCCGGTACCTCCTCTTTTGGAACAATGGTGGAAACCACTTTGGGAGCTTTGAAAATCCGTGCAAAATTACTTCTTGGGTCATCTTCCCCAACAAAAAATAAGGGGGTGGGAGAAGAAGCCCCACCTACTTCCTTCCAAATTTGTTTAATAAAAGGCAAAGCCCAATCTGCAGCATATTTAAAATATACTACTGCAAGTTTACTTTTGGGTATCTGCTGGGAAGATACTTCCCTGTACTGATCTTCACCATCAGGCATGATATTCATGATTTCAATCGGGTATTCCAAACTCAATCTGTCCGTAATTTCTTTTGCCTCGAGTTCATCCTGCTGGTTGAAAATAAAAAAGATATCGGTATCCTTGGAATCAAAGATTTCAACTTCCTCCTTCATCATAACTACCCTGATATCATCCACCAATTGCATGGGACCTGCACTGTTGGAGAACATCATGTTTTTGGTAATGTTGTTTCTGATATATTTGATGAATTCCTGTTGGGCAGATTTCATGGTTACCGTGACCTCAGGATGAACCCAGATAAATGAATTGAATTCTGAATTTGAGGAGTCGATCATTTTTTTTGCTTCCAGAAACTGGAATTGCGGAAATGAAACATCATCTTCCAATTCGAACCGTCTGCCAAACTCCCCACTTAGGATATGGAGGGAGCAAACACATTGTTTTATAGCTTCAATGGTCTTTTCCTTAAACATCCCATCATCTGCCGGACAATCTATAGCAGGTAGCACATTGAAACCTGCTTTTTGGAGAATAATCGCCATTTCCTCTCTTTTTTCCTTAAGGTCATTGGATGTCCAAGCCAGAAAAATATTCGGTCTGGAACGGTCTATCATCTGGACTTTCAAGGAAGATGACAAAGAAGTAGAGACTACATTAGGTACTATTTTTGTAGATGTGGGGGAAAAGGCAGTGTATCCAAAAGAGTTTTCTTTTTGAAAAAGCTTTACCCCTGAAATAATATCCTTAACCGCATTTGCCAGTTTATTGATCTGATTTCGGTACATAGGTCTATTTGGATTTCCCAGCTTTTCATCGTCTATAGGCATTAAGGGACGATTTACCCCATCTTCTCTAAAAATAAAATCTATGGAACGTAAACCACCTGAAAGTTCTGATTCTAGTAGTTTGATATCCTCCATATCTATATCATGAATTTTTACGGGAATCACTCTTGAAGCAATATTGTCATTCAATAGCTTTATGGTTTTGCCCATTTTCTCGGTAAGTACTCCTTCTTGAAATCCTTTAAACTCATTTTTCCAAACCTGTGAATTGACATCACAATAGGTTTGGGAAATTATAGGAATAAAAATCAATGATTTAATTTTTGTGGACACTGAACCGTCCTCTTGCAAAAATTTCTTTTTCTCATTTTCCGGATTTATATCGAAATAAATTGAAAGCTTATCCTTACAGGTAGCACTTAGTTCCTGTTTGAGCTTTGTGACAAGTTCGCTTACCCAGCCATCATACTTATTGTCATTAAATCTGAAACTGATATGGATATCAAAATCATAATCAGGAATAATTGAAGATTTTTCTATGGCGGATGTTTGGTTACTCCTTGATATCGAAGATGCTGAAAGTATCCTATAGACCTTGACCGGTTCTTTTACATTTTTTAGATTCTCTATTTTAAAAAATTCTGATCTGATATCATTTTTATTTGAAAGATCTCTTTGAACTGACTCTGATACAAAGATAGTTGAAGGGGCTGCCAATGCCTGTATTCTTGCAGCTATATTCACGGCATCTCCAAAAATATCTTCATTTTCTAAGATAATCTCACCTTGGTGAATTCCTATTCTAAGTTTATAGACATTGGCTTGGTTGCACAATTCCTGGATTTTAATGGCTGCATATACCGCGCTGCTGACCGAAGGGAAACTGGCCATCACTCCATCTCCGAGTTCCTTAATCCATTTACCTCCAAATTCCTCTATCACAGGTTTATGGATTTCCCTGTTCTTTTTCAATAATTCAAAAGCTTTTTGTTCATCATTTCCCATCAGTGCCGTATATCCGACAATATCAGTGAACATGATTGCTGCTAGTTGGCGTATTTGTGACATTCTATAATTCTAATAAAATAGGGCAAAAATTTCATTTAAAAACATTACAATAGTAATATGGTAAATTTTGGCCACTTTAAGATATTTCTTAAAAAAATTTAAATATCACCGAAGAATATAATGTATATCCTTATCAACATAGAATTTAAAAATAATTCAATATTACTTTTCAAATTCCATTTTGATGTTATAAAGAATTGGTTTTCTACAAAAAATAAAAATATTAAAAAGATATTTTAGTTAATCAAGTTTTCATTAACTTATTGACACCTATTTTATCTCAATGAATTCCTTTTTTTTATTTTCTAATTACTTGTAAAAAATATAACTCAGGTACAATCCTCAAAATCAGTTTTACTAGGGATCATTACCTATTCGGTAGCCCTGATGCCAAAATATTTCCTTTCCTTGCTAGGCTAAAAATGCCAAAAGCCAGCATTGTGTGCTGGCTTTTTGATAATGTGGCGGCGGCCTACTCTCCCGGGTGTAACCCCAGTACCATCGGCGCTGCAGGGCTTAACTTCTCTGTTCGGGATGGGAAGAGGTGGGACCCCTGCGCTGGGCC
>NZ_JBGSXS010000416.1:0-13671 GCF_041751335.1 Aquiflexum sp. | reverse complement strand
CGGCAGCAGTATGTCTATCATCCAGGGAAATACCATATTTTTGGCAAAGACTGTCAAGGGAATGTTCTCCGGGCTTTCCCAAATTTAGGTCATAGTTCGGCCCCTTTTCCAATCTCAAACTAAGGTGTAATGTATCAATCGAGGGGTTTTGGAATTTTTTGAACCCATAGGGCTTCAATGTTTTTTCCAACATCAGCAGGTCAAAACCAATATGATGTCCTACTATAATATCAGACCCAATATAGGCTAATAGCTCTCTTACAAAATCCGCCTGCGGAAATACCTGATTGTAATATAAAATCTCATGGATTTGGACCGCCTCTTTGTTTCTCTTGGGAGCATCAAGGTAAATTTCCATTCCTGTATCCACGCTCATTTTGTATCCTTTGACTTTGATGGCTCCAAAGGAAAGAATATGATCATTTTTAGCATCCAATCCTGTGGTTTCTGTATCCAATACCACAAAACTTAATTGATCCAAAGGCCGCATGGAAGGAATCTTTTTTTCAAACAGTTTTTCGTACTCCGCCACAAATCCTGCTTTTGTGATCTTTTCCTTTCTCAAAAAGTCAAACCATCCCATATCAGCCCCCAAAATAGTCCAACTGAAACCTGACCCTCAGGATTTTTTGAAGCTCATCTATTGGAGCAAAGGTATTTTTCAGTAATTGTCTATGAAGCTTACCCAATGACTCAGGTTTTATATACCTTCCTGAATTAGTTGAGCGTAATCCTTCTATGGCCCGCATCCGCATCAGAATTTCATAAGCCTTACCTGCTTCCAAAAAGAGATCTTTATAATTAGGCTCCAAATCTGATAATTTTTCGAAGCGCTTAAAGGTATTGTTGATCCCAACCACCCTGTGGCTTAGCACCAAAAGCCTGGCAATATCTGCCAATGGCATCATCGCCCGCAATTTGATATCGAACTTATCTCGATGCTCCCCCGACTTTTCCATGATGAAATTCCTAAAGAAGCCTAAAGGTGGCGGGTTCATTAAAGCATTTTTGGCCAGGAAATTCAAGAAAATAGTTTTTCCGGCTATCTCCTGATAAATGTGATCTGTCATATCATCTGACAAACTCTTGTTTCCAAACACAGGTCTGAAATCGAAAAAGATAGCCGCATGCAATAGCGCTTCCTGATTGGGGCTGAGAATCCAATCACTGAAATATTTTTTCCATTTAGACAGTGGCTGACACCATTTGGGATTATTGGCCATCATATCAGCAGGACAAGCTGAGAACCCGCATGTCAATAAAATCTCAATCACTTCCTGTCCGATCAGCAACATATATTCCTTGGTCTTTTCAAGGTTTGCATCCGGTACATCTTCATAAACAATGGCATTGTCCAAATCAGTCCGGAGCAATTGCTCTTCCCTTCCTTCACTACCAAATGATAGAAAGCAGAACTTTACTTTTGATTCTTTGGGATATGAAGCATCATGCTTATTTTTGGCAATCTGAACAGCTCTTTGGATGATGATATCATTGATTTCGGAAATGATATTAGCCACAAAATCCATCGCCAGTTCATTCTCAAGATAGTATGTTAACAAACGCTCTGCCCTGTCGCGGATTTTTGCCATTTCCTTGATCTCCCAAGTGTTCATCAAAGCATTGATCAATACAGCAGGGCTATTTCCTTGGGACAACAGAATATCATGATCTGATAAAATGCCGGTAACCGGACTATTGGGCGAACCGTCTTCAGTAAAAATCAAATGATGAAGCCTATGTTTGATCATGGTCAGATAAAGACTTGAAAAGTCAGCATCCTTGCTCTTGGTCAAAACAGGACTTGTCATCAGTTCATCTACTAACGTATCATAACTTTTCATTTCTGCCACAAGCCTGTTGCGAAGGTCTTTGTCGGTAATGATTCCCACCGGGTGATTTTTTTGGTTTACTACCACAATAGACCCCACTCCTTTTTCGGACATACTTTTGGCAGCCATCGCTACTGTTACACCTGCCTGACAGGTGAGTACTTCGTGGGAATAATTCAAGTCAGATTGACCCGTAAAAATCAGAAGACCATTGTCTTTGGAAATTTCAGAAAAAGCTATCCTTGCCTTTTGGGACTGGGAAAGATCTGATCGAACCACAACCTGTCCTGAGGCAAACCCTGCTGCAAAGTATAGGCTGACCCTACTGTTTTCCTGTAAAATTTTTTCAAATATACCTACAGGAATGGCATAAATCAGGGATTCTTCTCTGGTTTGGGCATTTAATATATAGGGCCTTTTCCCCAACAATGCCAATACACCAAAAACATCTCCTTCATCGCACACCTCCACCACTTTGGCAACACCTTCTTTATTTTCAGTCAATTGAACAGAGCCTTCCTTCAATACGAAGAAATAGCTTTGAGCAGGTTCACCCTGCTCAAACAAAATTTCTCCACTGACAAAATAGCGCACCTCCACTCCTTTCGCGACCAATTCCAAAGAGAAATCACTGAGAAAGGAAAAAGGTGGGTATCTTTTTAAAAATTCTTTGACTCTGTTGACAATGACATTGGACATGCTTGTTGGGTCTATTTAAAAATAATTTATCCACTATTTCTTCCCTTCAATAATTGCAGTCACCACATCCGGGTCAACCAGGGTAGAAGTATCTCCCATACTGTCCGTACTGCCCTCGGCTATTTTTCGAAGTATTCTTCTCATGATTTTACCAGAACGTGTTTTCGGCAATCCAGGCACAATCTGAATCTTATCAGGTTTAGCGATTGGCCCGATGATTTTGCTAACCATATCCTTGATTTCGTTGATTAGGTTATCTTCTGTCCTGTGGGACATGTCACAGATCACATAAGCATAGATGCCCTGTCCTTTGATATCATGAGGATAACCGACAACTGCTGATTCTATCACAAGCGGGTGCTCATTGATGGCATTTTCCACTTCAGCCGTTCCTAATCTATGGCCTGAAACATTGATCACATCATCTACCCTTCCAAGAATTCGATAATATCCGTCATGGTCCCGCTTTACACCATCACCTGTAAAGTATAATCCCTTGTAGGTTGAGAAATAAGTCTGTTTACACCTGTCATGATCTCCATAGGTAGTCCGTATCATCGAAGGCCAGGGAAACTTGACACAGAGATTACCTTCCACCGAATTTCCTGTCAATTCTTTCCCCTCCGGATCCACAATCATCAATTGAATCCCCGGTAATGGGAGTGTTGCATATGCAGGTTTGGTAGGAGTTATTCCAGCAATGGGAGAAACCATGATACCTCCTGTTTCTGTCTGCCACCAAGTATCCACTATAGGACACTTGGACTTTCCGATATGAGTATAGTACCATTTCCATGCTTCTTCATTGATAGGTTCACCCACCGAACCCAATACCTTTAGCGAACTCAGGTCATAAGGTTCTATCGGGTCGGTTCCATAAGCCTGCAAAGCCCTGATAGCCGTCGGGGCTGTATAAAACTGATTGACTTTGTGTTTTTCAATCACCGCCCAAAATCTTCCCGGATCAGGATAGGTAGGCACTCCTTCAAACATCAGCGAAGTGGCACCTGCCAATAAGGGGCCATACACTATGTAGGAATGCCCTGTAATCCAACCAATGTCAGCTGTACACCAATAAATATCACCCGGAGAGTATTGAAACACATTCTCAAAGGAATATTTGGTATAGACCATATAACCCCCAATAGTATGCACCACACCTTTAGGCTTTCCCGTGGATCCTGAGGTATAAAGGATAAACAGCATGTCCTCACTATCCATTTCTTCCGCCGAATTTGTGGATTTTTGGTCCTGGATGACATCATGCCACCAGTGGTCCCTACCTGCTACCATGGTGATATCCTGACCCGTCCTTTTGCAGACAATAACTGTTTCCACACTGGATTTTTCCAGAGCCTCATCAACAATTTCTTTGACAGCTATCTTTTTAATCCCCCTGTAATTTCCATCAGAAGTAAGTATGGCCTTAGCTTTACAATCAATAACCCGGTCTGCCAAAGAAGTCGAGCTAAAACCTGCGAACACTACCGAATGCACAGCACCGATCCTAGCGCAGGCCAACATTGCAATGGCTGCTTCAGGAATCATAGGCATGTAGATGATTACCCTGTCCCCCTTTTCAATTCCTTTAGCTTTTAAGGCATTGGAAAATTTACAGACCTCTGCATATAATTCATTGTAAGTGATCGTTCTCCCCTCCTCCTCTGGATCACTGGGTTCCCAAATAATCGCCGGCCTGTCCCCAATTGTAAACAAATTCCTCTCAAAGATATTTTCTGTAATGTTCAATTTGGCATTGACAAACCATTTGACATCGGGTCCCTCAAAATCCCACTCCAGAACCTTGTCCCATCTTCTCCGCCAGAAAAAAGAGTCTGCAATTCTGGCCCAAAAATTCTCAGGTTCTGCCACTGACTTCTGGTACTCGTAGAAATATCCGCTAAGGGTGTGAATTCTATCGCTCATTGTATAATTATTTTAGGTTATTGAAATTGATTTTAATTGAGTAATGACTTAACTTTTGAAACCAAGTCCCTATTTGAAAAAGGCTTGGTAAGGTAAAGATCTGCGCCTAGATCCATCCCCCTTTTAACATCTTGTTGTTTACTTTTTGCGGTCAAAAAAACTACCTTGACTTCATTATTATTTTCTTTGATATGCTTACATACCTCATATCCATCCACTTTGGGCATCATGATATCAAGAATCACCAACTCAGGGTGGTTTTCCTCGATGATGCCCATTGCTTCTTCCCCATCTCTGGCAATAAAAACCCTAAAACCTTCTTTCTTGAAAAGGAATTCCAATGAAAGAAGGATATTGGGTTCATCATCTACTATCAGTATCTTGTTCATGAGAATTTTAATTTAATCCATTTGGAAATACCAAAAAAGGGAAACCTTGACAAATCCATTGCCGGAGTCCCTTTTATATCTCTTGGAAGATTTTAATGTTCTTGTGCATTACCAGCTCCCCTTGGAATCCTGATTTCCTGTATCATATCCTGTACGGATTGAGGTGGTGCCGGAGTGGCTTTGGAAACCACGTAGCATACCACAAAGTTGATCAGCATGCCCAAAGCGCCTATTCCCTCGGGAGAAATTCCAAACCACCAATGTTCTACATTATTCAATTCAGGACTGATAAACTTGAAGTAACTGATATATAGAATGGTAAAAACAAGACCAGAAATCATTCCTGCTATTGCCCCTTCCTTATTCATCCTGCTAGAGAAAATCCCCATGATGATCACGGGAAAGAATGACGCCGCTGCCAAACCAAAAGCAAATGCTACCACTTCAGCCACAAATCCAGGCGGGTTCACACCAAAATATCCTGCGAGAACCACCGCTCCTGCAGCTGAAATTCTTGCAATCAACAATTCCCTCTTTTCAGTCATATCCGGTTTGAAGGTTCTGAAAAGGTCACGGGATACTGAAGTTGAAATTACCAGAAGCAATCCTGCTGCGGTAGAAAGCGCAGCCGCCATCCCTCCGGCAGCCACCAAGCCTATGACCCAATTAGGTAGCTTTGCGATTTCCGGATTGGCAAGGACCATGATATCTTTATCAATTTTGAGCTCATTGGTAGCAGGGTTGGCTGAATATTGAACAATGCCATCATTGTTGACATCGTCCACTACAATCAGGTTGGTCTTTTCCCAATTGCCGACCCATTCAGGCAGGTCATCCACAGGCTGTCCCGCCACAGTTTCAATGGCATTATAAATCCCAAATGCAGCCACAGCCGGTGCTGTGGTGTAAAGAATCGCAATAAATACCAGTGCATAGCCAGCAGATAGACGGGCATCTTTTACTCTCGGAACTGTAAAAAACCTCACAATCACATGTGGTAATCCAGCTGTACCTACCATCAGCGCCAGCGTAATGGCGAAAATATCGACCATTTCTTTTCTTCCACTGGTATATTCGGCAAATCCAAGTTCACTTAAAACTCCATCCAGTTTATCCAAAAGATAAGACCCATCCGCAACGGTATCACCTAGTCCCAACTGAGGGATAGGATTTCCGGTCAATTGCATGGATACAAATATGGCAGGAACCATGTAAGCAAATATCAACACGCAATATTGAGCAACTTGGGTGTAAGTGATCCCTTTCATTCCACCGAGTACGGCGTAGAAAAAGACAATACACATCCCAATGATGACTCCTGTATTGATATCCACTTCCAAATATCTGGAAAAGACAATACCAACTCCCCTCATTTGACCTGCGACATAAGTAAAGGAAATAAACAGCGCACAGATCACAGCAACAACTCTCGCTTTATTGGAATAATAGCGGTCTCCAACAAAATCAGGAACGGTAAACTTTCCGAATTTTCTTAAATAAGGCGCTAACAACAAAGCCAATAATACATATCCTCCAGTCCAGCCCATCAGGTAAACGGAACCGTCATATCCTGAAAAAGCTATGATACCTGCCATTGAGATGAAGGAGGCAGCCGACATCCAATCGGCAGCTGTGGCCATGCCATTGGCCAGTGGAGAAACTCCTCCTCCGGCAGTATAAAATTCTTTGGTTGACCCTGCCCTAGTGTATATCGCAATTCCGATATAAAGGGCAAATGAGGTACCGACAAGTATATATGTCCATGTTAAAATATCCATGTTATATTTTAGGTTAGGGTTTATTCTTCATTGACGTCAAATTCTTTGTCCAGCTGATTCATTCTATACACATATACAAAAATCAGCAATACGAAAACGTAGATAGACCCCTGTTGGGCAAACCAGAATCCGAGCTTAAAACCACCCATTTTGATTTGGTTGAGTTGTTCTACCAAGAGGATCCCGAATCCAAAAGAAACAATAAACCAGATGGCTAAAAGGATAAACAGGGTCCTGAGGTTTTTTTTCCAGTAAGCCTGCATTTTAATTTTGTTTTCTGACATAATATTTTAGGTTTTTATAGGAATAAATGGATTTGTTGTAATTGGATCAATTGCTTTGTTTTAGCAATAAGAAGCACCCAAATTGAAAAGTTGAAATTCAAATAAAAAAACCGAGATATATATTTGTTAATTAATTATAGTAAACAGGATAATATTCTGAATCATCTATTCTTAAATCGTTCCCATTTAATAATCATAAACTTATCTCCAAGTTCGGTGATCAACATCCCCGTGTCAGTAAGATTGTCCTTTTGGGCTATAAATTTGACCAATTCTGTATGATTTAATACTTTATAAGTTGGTCTATAATCATAGCTTTCAGGCGCTTTGATCTTATACTGCTTGACCCAATTCATTACAGAAACATGGCTGACACCCAATATTCTTTCGATTTCCCTGTAGGAGATACCTTCAATATAAAGCTGCAAAGCCTTCACCACATAATACTTGTCTATGGATTTACCAAGTTTATTTACTGTAAAGTGGTATCCGCACATTTTGCACTTGAAACGCTGCCTTCCACCTACAACTCCACTTTTGACCACTTTTATATGATCACATTTGGGACAAATTGCTTTCTCCATTTTGCTAAATTTGGGTTAGATACATTAATTTAGCGAAGATATACCATATTAGCAATATATAGTCCACGATAAGATTGAAAAATACACATTCAGAATAAAATACTGACTTTTTGCTAATTAGCAATATAAATATACTAAAGGATCATTTCCAAAGCAATGGCCAGACCAAATGCCAAAATACTGATCAAAACCTTGTTGAGATGAAAACGATGGTCAGGACTGCTTTCGAAAAAGATGGTTGTGGAAATATGCAAAAATCCTCCTGCCACCATTCCATAAAATACATTTAACGCATTTCTGTCCAATAAATTTTTTTCATAAAAAAGGTTACTCAACACCATACCTAAAGGTGAAGCAAATGCGAAAATAACCAACAAAACAAAAACCCACCTCTTTTTCATACTACTCATCAGAACTGCTACCAAAGCAAAAGCTTCAGGACCCTTGTGCAAAAGGATTCCCAATAGCAGGTTATTGTTGCCATGATGATGATGGTGACCGTGATCATTTCCCTCATGATTATGAACCACCAAAATACCATCGTGAGATAATAGAGTTCCCTCAAGGAAGGCATGCATAAACAAGCCTATCATAATAGTCCAAACACCAACTTGAACCCCATGATGATGATTGGGATGGTGGATATGCCCATGTTCCACACCGGTAGACAATAAGGCTAGGATTTGTTGAAGCAGAAAACCCAAAAGAATGAATAGTCCCATCTTGGTGGAGTCGCCGGATTCCACAAACAACTCGGGTAATATATGTAGCACAGTAATGGCAAAAAGGTAAGATCCGGCAAATACCAGCACCAGTTTGAAATACCTCTCCTCCCAACTAGGGATAAAGTAAGCCAAACCACCAGCTACCATAGCTGTTGCAAACAATAAAATAAAATTAACTGCCATATTCTTGGTAATTATTCATGAGCGAAGGATAAATAGGCTTTGATACCATCACTGGCAAAAGATTTCATCTCACCATTTTCATCATTATAAATTAAAAATATTTCAAAATCCTTTTCTTTTTCCTGTAAGGCAATGGCTTTTTCTGTTCCCATCACCATCATTGCCGTGGCAAAGGCATCTGCCTGCATACAATCAGAAGCCAACACCGTTGCACTCAATAACCCATGTCTAACAGGTCTGCCGGTAAATGGATCAATGGTATGGGAAATTTTGACTCCGTCGGCTTCATAATAATTTCTGTAATTTCCCGAAGTGGCCATTCCTTTATTATCTAATGCTATGATGCTGAAAAGCTCATCAGCTCTACCTAATTCCTCCGGTCTATTGACACCTACTTTCCATAGTTCTCCATTTTCATTCACTCCTCTTGCTACCAATTCGCCTCCTATTTCAACCAACAAATTTTGAATTCCTTTTGAAATCAAATAATCTGCGACAACATCCACCCCATACCCCTTTGCAACTGCACTGAAATCCAGGTACATGCCTGGCCTGTTTTTTTTGACTTTGGTCTGGTCAAACTCGATTTGATTAAAACCTACCAAAGGTAAAATGCTATTGATATTCACACTGTCTTTTAATTGCGGTCCTTCAGGCCCAAATCCCCAAAGGTTGACCAATGGGCCCACTGTAGGGTCAAAAGCTCCTTCCGTTTTTTCGAAAACATCCTTACTGGCCTCCAAGACCGGTAAAAAATAAGGCAATTCAAAAACCAATGAATCACTTTTGTTGAAAATACTCAGCTCTGAATCAGGAATATAGGTAGAAAGAGATTGGTTGAAAACAATCAAAATCGAATCTATCTGTACTTTGAAATCCCGCTCTTCCTTATCCAAATAAACAATCCTATAAGTCGTCCCCATAGTATTTCCAGACAGGATAACTTTTCCTATGGTAATCTGAATGATCTCCTCCACAGGTTTTTGCTGATTTTGCCTATATAAGAAAACAATGGCTACCAGTAATAAAAGAATGATGGAGTAAAGAATGTTTTTGTTGGCGTTGCTGCGCATGGAGAAGGGTAAATTTTCCGAAAGTTAAAGCTATTTTTCTAATAAAAGTTCCAAAATAACCTTAGAAATGCAACAATATTGCCTTTAATTTCAGCATACTATATTTAATCTTTTTGCCTTGGTCTAAATTTCTATCTTTGTAGGGCATAATGCACAGCTATGAGAGAAGATTATTTGAGCGGAGATAAAGAAAAACTGAATAATTCTGACAAAGACATTGAGAAGGCCCTGAGGCCTTTAAGTTTTGATGATTTTACAGGTCAGTTCAAGATTGTGGAAAATCTTAAGATCTTTGTTTTGGCTGCAAAAAGAAGAAATGAGCCATTAGATCATGTCCTCTTGCATGGCCCTCCCGGATTAGGAAAAACCACCCTCAGCCATATCATTGCAAACGAACTGGAATCAGGTCTTAAAATCACATCAGGACCTGTTTTGGATAAACCTTCTGACCTAGCCGGCCTCTTGACCAATCTCGAAGAAGGCGATGTTCTTTTCATAGATGAAATCCACCGACTTAACCCAATTGTGGAAGAATACCTGTATTCAGCAATGGAGGATTTCAGAATTGACATCATGTTGGATTCAGGACCCAACGCCCGTTCTGTCCAGATTTCACTTAGTCCATTTACTTTAATCGGGGCAACTACAAGGTCTGGTCTACTTACCTCTCCGCTCCGCGCAAGGTTTGGTATCAATTCCAGATTGGAATATTATGATGCGAAACTTTTGACAGGTATCGTGGAAAGATCTGCCGGAATTCTACAAACCCCAATTGATGAAATTGCAGCTTACGAAATAGCGCGAAGGAGTAGAGGAACTCCTAGGATTGCAAACATGCTGCTGAGAAGAACCCGCGATTTTGCTGAGGTAAAAGGAAATGGCTCCATCAGTTTGGAGATTGCAAAATATGCCCTCAATGCACTCGATGTGGATGAAAACGGACTGGACGAAATGGACAATAGGATTCTATTGACCATCATCGAAAAATTCAAAGGGGGACCGGTTGGGCTAAGCACAATCGCAACAGCCTGCAGTGAAGAGGCAGAAACCATAGAAGAGGTATATGAACCGTTTTTGATTCAGGAAGGCTATCTGAAAAGAACAGCAAGAGGCAGGATGGCTACTGAACTGGCCTACAATCACCTGAAAATCAAGCCTGATTTTGGGGGTCAGATGGGAAGCCTTTTTTAAGGAGGAAGGTAGAAGGATGAGGGATGAAGGTAGAAGGTCGATTTTAGATTTTAGATTTGGGGAATGGGATATTGGGGAGAAAGGGTAGAATGTAGGTGTCGGTTTTAGCCTTGGGGAATGAAATTTGGGGATTAAGGTATGATGTGTGTGAAGACACTCACATTGGCCTCACCCATTGTAAATCAGCAAAGAGAAAAATGCCGTAGGCATGTCCGAAATCATAGCCCGGCAATTTATTGCCGGGATAAAATTGAAATCACCTCCCTAAAGTGCTGTACGAACGATTTAAAAATCCTCATAAGAAGTAAGGAAGCTTTTAAATTAGGAAAAATTCCTCAAGTATATTTAGTAGGACGTGACAAAGTCATTTACACAATAAATTATGTCCAATAATTCCCAATTTCAAAAAGACAAATACGCCCGGGTTATAAAATCCTATGCCAAAAATCTGGGCTTTGATTTTTGTGGGATTGCTAAAGCGGAATTTTTAGAAGAAGAAGCACCAAAACTTGAAGCTTGGCTTAATCAAAACTACCATGGGCAAATGGCCTATATGGCCAATCATTTTGACAAAAGACTCGACCCGACCAAATTGGTCGAAGGGGCGAAAACAGTGGTTAGTTTAATCTATAATTACTATCCCGAACAACAACTTTCTGAAGACAAAAAGGATTTTAAAATAGCAAAGTATGCATACGGGACGGATTACCATTTCGTCATCAAGGACAAACTGAAATCATTTCTGCTACATCTCAAAGATGAAATAGGGGAAATCCATGGGCGGGCTTTTGTGGACTCAGCTCCGGTCATGGAAAGGCAATGGGCCCAAAAGTCAGGAATTGGATGGTTGGGGAAAAACAGTCTACTCTTGAACAGGCAAATGGGTAGCTTTTTCTTTTTAGCAGAATTAGTACTTGATATAGAAGCAAGTCCCGATGCACCCATGACAAAGGACTATTGCGGAACCTGTACCAAATGTATCGATGCCTGTCCGACTGACGCCATAGTTCAGCCTGGGGTGGTAGATGGATCGAAGTGTATTTCATACTTTACAATAGAACTCAAAGACCAAATCCCATATGAGATGAAAGGGAAGTTTGAAAACTGGGTTTTTGGATGTGATATCTGTCAGGATGTTTGTCCATGGAACAGTTTTTCTAGTCCACATGAAGAGAGTCAGTTTAACCTCCATCCGGATTTGAAAAAAATGGATGCAAGAGATTGGATGGAAATTACAGAAGAAACTTTCCAAAAGGTTTTTGCAAAATCTGCTGTTAAAAGGACAGGCTATAATGGTTTTTTAAGAAATATTAAATTTAACCTTTGACCTTGTTTTTGGAATATTGAATAATTTTGTCACATCAGCACCAAAGCTATGATGTTAACTGAAGTATTGTCAAAAAATGATGAAAGAGCATTCATCAAGGTCCATATCCTAATCAATGAAAAAGACCCCAACTGGATAAGGCCTTTGGATAAGGATGTGCTGTCTGCTTTTGACCCCAAACAAAATAAGTATCTCCAAAACGGTGAGGTGATAAGGTGGATACTACGGGATAATAATGAAAATCTGATTGGCCGCATCGCCGCTTTTGTCAACAAAAGATATAAAAACAAAGGTGATCAATTTCCTGTCGGAGGTATTGGCTTTTTTGATTGTATCGAGGATCAGGAATCCGCTAATCTATTGTTTGATACCGCGAAAGCCTGGTTAATTCAGAGGGGTATGCAGGCAATGGATGGGCCTATCAACTTTGGTGATCGGGATAAGTGGTGGGGAGTCCTTACGGAAGGTTTCCATCCACCGATATATAATATGAATTTCAACCCTCCATATTACCAAAAGCTTTATGAGGAATATGGTTTCAGGACTTTCTATAACCAAATATGCTGGAGTCTTTCCGTTGCTTCGAATTCCCACCAACTTGATCCAAAATTTTATGAAGCACATAAAAAATTTGACGCTAATCCTGACTTCAAGGCTGTCCATATCAAAAAAAATCAATTACCTAAATTTGCTAATGACCTGAGCATAGTGTACAATAAGGCATGGGCAAAACATGAAGGGAACAAGGAACTTTCTGCCCAACAAGCGCTCAAACTTTTGACATCTATGAAGCCTGTTTTGGATGAAAAATTGATGTGGTTTGTTTATCACAAAAATGAACCCGTGGTGATGTGGCTAAATCTTCCGGACATCAACCAAATTATCAAGCACCTCGGCGGGCAATTTGGATTATGGGCAAAACTTAAGTTCTATCTCATAAAAACTTTTGGTAAAAACCGCAGCTTTGTTGGCCTAGCATTCGGAATAGTACCTGAATTCCAAGGTTCCGGATTGGATTACTATATGATTGTAGAAGCAGAAAAAGTCATCAAATCAACACGCTCCTACAAAAATCTCGAGCTTTACTGGCAAGGTGATTTCAATCCTAAAATCCTAAATATTTCAAAAAATCTGGGAAGCAAAAAAAGCAGAAATCTAATTACTTACAGGTATTTGTTTGATAGAAATAAGTCTTTTGAAAGGCATCCAATTTTGGAGTAATTGGAAAAAGCCTGCATTTTGATTAGAATATTGTTTTGAAGATGATAAAAAAATAAAGCCCCGACTTACGGGGCTTTCTTTCAACCAGCCAGATTGATAAAATATTTATCCAGAACAGGTTCGTAATTGTTGGAAAACTTCCTATAACACCAGTCCTTGAATTCCTGTATTTCTGTTGGCATCAACAGATTTAGAGCTTTCCTCAACTCTTTCTCGAAGAGTCTTTTGTCAAAACTAACTTTCATTAAGATGGTCTTTACGTATTCAAGCATGTTTCAAAGAATTTTGTAGGTTAAAGACTAAACAACAACACATATTGGTACGACACTAAATTAGGTTTGTTGCGTTTAAAATATAAAGTTAATTTGCGAACAATAAGTAAAACACAACATGATCAAAACGACCATCACCCTGATTTTTGTATACTTTTTCGGAATTATATTTATTCCTTTAGTGGCG
>NZ_JBGSXS010000415.1:0-7655 GCF_041751335.1 Aquiflexum sp. | reverse complement strand
AGTATCCTGTACAATAATCTCCAAAAAAGGTTTGATATCCTTATTCTTGACAGAAGTGGTAATCCCTTTTTGTTGATCGAGTGCAAATCCACCGATGTGAAGTTATCCCAAAAGACTGTAGAACAGGTTGCAGTATACAATAAAACAATTAAAGCACCTTACATGGGCATCAGCAATGGTAGGCAACATCTGTTTTTAGCATTTCTTAAAAATGAACAGAACTATGAACAACTATCAGATCTGCCCAAATTTCAATTATGACAATTGTGATTTCTGTCATGTTTTATGTTATCTTTAAGCAATAAGTTTGTGACATAACAAGAATAATCTGAATTATGAAAGTCCAGCAAAAAAGCACACCCTGTGAGCTTTGTATGAGCAGAAAGTTCTCACTTTTCTCTGATCTTTCTGAACAACATCTTTGTCACCTCACGGATAGTAAAAATTTTATAACCCATAAAAAGGGGCAGATCCTTTTTTATGAAGGAACCAAACCGCTTGGAGTTTTTTGTATTAATGACGGCATTGTCAAAGTGTTTAAAACTGCATCAAATGGAAAAGAACAGATCGTTAGATTGGCCAAGAAGGGTGATTTTCTGGGTTATTCCTCGCTTTTGGGTGAAGAATCTTATTCCAATTCAGCTACTATTGTGGAAGATGCCAAAATTTGTTTTGTTCCCCGCGAATCCTTTCTTAAAGTTTTGTCAGAGGATACCGGGTTTCATAGAAGGGTTACCAAAGCACTTTGCCATGACTTGGGTATAATGGAAGAAAAACTCACGGACGCAACCCAAAAATCAATTAGGGAGAGACTGGCCTTTACTTTACTGAAGTTGTGCGAAACTTATGGCATAGATGGATCTGATGGGGAGAAAATTGATATTATCCTTACAAGGGAAGAAATTGCTGGTTTGGTGGGTACAGCTACTGAGACTGTCATCAGATTATTGTCTGAATTCAAAAAAGATGAATTGATTGAATTTGACGGTAAGAAAATTATTATGTTGGATAAAAAGGGGCTTGCAAGGCTTTCGGATTTTTATGGGTAAATTCCAATTTTGATAGTTCTTTCTGAAATTCTTCTACTTTCCGAATCCATTATCTATTTCAATACAATCAAATATTCATGGATACTTGCCTACTGCAGGCAGGTTAGATATTAATTGATATTTGAACTACTGGGCAGATTGATTCAGAACCAAATATTTAAACTTGATCTTCGAAATTATTCTAAGGTTGAATTAAACTTTCTGGATATGACCGGGGGGAATTGAATTTAGGCAACCTAAATGGTCTCTTTGCTGTTATGAAAACATGAATCTTCGCCTAATCCTAATCATTTTCCTCTTAGCAACAAACTCTCAGTCCTTTGGGCAAAGCATTGCCTACAAAACCCTGCTTAAAGGATATTATGATAAAGATTTCCCTGTTGTTTATCCTGATCAAAAAGAAGTTATGGAAAGCGCAGTTTTCCTAGATACCCGGGAAAAGGAGGAGTTTGAAGTCAGTCACTTAAAAGGAGCAAAATGGGTCGGCTATGAAACTTTTTCTATGGCAAGCCTTCATGACATCCCGAAAAATCAACCTATTGTTGTTTACTGTTCCATCGGTGCAAGAAGTCAGGAGATTGGAAAAAGATTAAAATCTGCGGGATACCAGGAGGTTTATAATCTGTACGGAGGGATTTTTCATTGGGTAAATGAAGACAATCCTGTTTTCATAAATGAGGAGGAGACTGAAGAGGTTCATGCTTATAGCCAACTTTGGGGAATTTGGCTTAAAAAAGGAACGAAGGTGTATTAACTTTAAAATTTTTTAAATAAACTGTTCTCAAATCTCGATTTGTCATCCAAGCGACAGGATTTGTTTTATAGATGGGTTATTTTTGTAATCTGATATTTGGTAAACTCCGTACCTTCACAAAACCAATTGAATACTCACCATGAAAATATTAATAAACTTATTGTTTGTCTTTTCTTTTTTGTCCTGTCAGGCTTCTAATTTGGGCCAAAAAAATTCATCACCACCTTCTCATCAGATTTTCGATGAATTGTTGAAAAAACATGTAAGCAAAGATGGGGTCGTTAACTATAAAGGATTTAAGGCAGAAAAAGAGAAGTTGGAAAAGTACTTGAATCTTTTGAGCAACAATGCACCTGACAGACAAAAATGGACAAAAGACCAGCAATTAGCCTATTGGATCAATGCCTACAATGCTTTTACTGTGAAGCTGATAGTAGATAATTATCCAGTAGCAAGTATTCAGGACCTACACCCCAAAATCAAAATACCTTTGGTAAATACAGTGTGGCATATCAAATTCTTTCAAATAGGAGGAAAGGACGCCAATCTTGATGAGATTGAACATAAGATATTAAGAAAAGAGTTTGAAGAGCCGCGCATCCATTTTGCCATCAACTGTGCTTCTTTTTCATGTCCTCCGCTTTTGAACGAGGCTTTTTTTCCTGAAAGGATCAACGAACAATTGGATAAAGTGACCAAAGGATTCATCAATGACACAAAAAGAAACAAAATCAGCAAAGATAAACTTGAAATCTCCAAGATTTTTTCCTGGTTCCAAGGTGATTTCACTAAAAATGGAGGTTTAATTGACTACCTTAACCAATATTCAATCGTGAAAATCAATCCCAAAGCCAAAGTTTCTTATCTTGACTACGACTGGTCACTTAATGAGTAAATCCCACAAACATATTGTCATTATCGGAAACGGTATTTCCGGTGTAACCTGTGCCAGACATATCCGAAAAAACGATGCTGATGCTGCTATTACGATCGTTTCAGGGGAGACAGAACATTTCTTTTCCAGAACTGCCCTGATGTACATCTACATGGGCCACATGAAATATGAACATACCAAGCCTTATGAGGATTGGTTTTGGGAGAAAAATAAGTTAGAACTTGTGAATGGTTGGGTGGAAAAAGTTGATTTTGGAAACAAGAAGCTAAATTTCCAAAATGGAAAAACACTAGTTTATGATGTGTTGATTTTGGCCACAGGCTCCAAACCCAATAAATTTGGCTGGCCCGGACAGGACTCTATGGGTGTGCAGGGCTTGTATTCCTATCAGGATTTGGAATCAATGGAAAAGTATACCCAAGAAATCAGCCGGGCGGTAATTGTAGGAGGTGGTTTGATAGGGATAGAAATGGCTGAGATGCTGAGAAGCAGGGATATTCCTGCTACTTTTTTGGTAAGGGAAAAGAGTTTTTGGGACAATATATTGCCTTTTGAGGAATCCCAAATGATCAACAGGCACATCAAAGAACACCATATTGAACTTAGACTGGAAACCGAGTTGGACGAAATAATTCCAGATGAAAGCGGGAGGGTCAAAGCCATAAGGACAAAAACTGGAGAAACCATTGATTGCCAATTCGTAGGATTGACCGCCGGGGTCAGTCCCAATGTAGATTTTCTGAAAAACACTTCTGATGAGGAAAATGGGCCTACACTAAAAATACAACGAGGCATTTTGATTAATGCGTATTTTGAAACAAATATTCCTGACGTTTATGCCATGGGAGATTGTGCGGAATTTCAAGAAGCGCCTGCATCCGACCGGAAAAATATAGAACAAGTCTGGTATACAGGAAGGATGCATGGGGAAACTTTGGCTTATAATCTTACCCACCAAAATCCAGTGCCCTATCAACCAGGAATCTGGTTTAATTCCGCGAAATTTTTGGATATTGAATACCAGACTTATGGACATGTCCCTTCTTTTTGGGAAGAGCATATTAAGAGTTTTTATTGGGAACATCAGGGAGGCAAATCCTGTATCCGCTTACTATATAGAAAGAGTGATAATACCATTTTAGGCGTTAATTCCTTTGGTTGGAGATTAAGGCATGAGTTTTTTGACAAAGCCATCACAGATGGTTGGACGCTTGAAAAAGTGTTGGTCAACCTGAACAAAGCAAATTTCAACCCTGAGTTTTTCGAAGCATTTTACCGTGATGTTCTCGAGAAATATAATCAAGAAACAGGAAAGCAGTTAAGAGTTGATAAAATATCATTTTTGAAAAAACTAATTGGATCACGCGTATGAAATATTTTCAAAAAACAGGGTTGATGCTTTTTATTATTGGATTAGTAGGCTTTAGCTTACTTCCTTTTTTTGGTTCCTATCAACTGGATAAGGAAATGGTTGTTGAACAAGTCAAAGACATCCATACCGAAAAAATGACCGAAATTCTTTCCCCAATGCTCGGTAAAAAATACAATTCCAATTTTGCTTTTATTTCAGATTTTAATGAAAATTTCAATGCCTACAATGATCAGCTCAAATCCGAAGAGGATTGGGACAATGTGATTTGGGATAATTATGTTTTTTCATTGACTAAAGCCGCTACTCAAGGCCCTGTCAGTGAATCCCCTTTTTTTTATTTGGTCCTTACGATTGGAGTGGCTGTATTGGGAGCTTTGATCTATATACTGCCTTTACACAGCCGAGAGCCAGAGGGAATAAAGAATGATGGAATTTATTTCTCCTCCATGAAATCAAGAGGTATCTTGGGAATTATCACAGGGACTTGGTTGATCTTATTTTACATCATTTTGTATTGGTTTCCGGAATACCTGACTAATTTGATTTTGATAGTTGACCCGCTGAGCATGGCTCTTTCAGGCAATCCGGCAAGTCAATGGTTTTTATATGGCTTAATCTATACCCTTGCTATTGTGGTGATGGGAATCAGGATGTTTAGAAAGTATAAGGGAAATGCTTATCAAACCATCAGGACTGTCTCAGTGATGTTTTTCCAATTGGCATTTGCTTTTTTGATTCCGGAAATTCTTGTGCTATTGAATATGCCTTGGCATGATTTCAAGAATATTTGGCCGTTGGATTATTCATTTTTTTATGATTACAGGATAGATGGGATGCTGAGTTCAGGAGCTTTGGGCATGTTTATGTTGGTGTGGGGGATAATCTTGATTGTCGTTGGGGTTCCACTATTCACCTATTTCTATGGCAAAAGATGGTATTGCTCCTGGGTCTGTGGCTGTGGTGGCCTCGCAGAAACCTTGGGTGATCCTTACCGGCAATTGTCGGATAAATCACTTAAAGCCTGGAGTATTGAAAGATACATGGTCCATGGGGTACTTGTTTTTGCTGTGGTCATGACTGCCGTGACTATCATTAACTATTTCATGGAATTTGGATTATTGGGACAGGCTACGGATCAATTACATTCCATATATGGTTTTATGATAGGCTCGGCTTTTGCGGGTGTCATTGGAACAGGATTTTATCCCTTGATGGGAAACAGGGTTTGGTGTAGATTTGGATGTCCATTAGCAGCTTATTTGGGCATTGTGCAGCGTTTCAAGTCCAGATTTAGGATCACTACCAATGGAGGTCAATGTATTTCCTGTGGTAATTGTTCTACATATTGTGAAATGGGCATTGATGTCCGCTGGTATGCACAACGGGGGCAGAATATCGTGAGGGCTTCCTGTGTCGGTTGTGGAATTTGTTCAGCAGTCTGTCCAAGGGGAGTCCTAAAATTAGAAAACGGAGAAGAGGAAGGTAGGCTCAACGAAATGCCAATCATCATCGGAAACAAATCCATCAGACTTAAATCTTAATTGCAAAACATTAAGTGGATTAACTCTACTTTATCAATTTAGAAGAGAAGAAAGATGGCTTTTCATATAATTTATATAATTCTATAATGTGAAAAAAAATCGGGTATTCTAAGGTTGGCCTTATTGCCCCTTTTGGGGCGAAATATGGGTAGGAAAAAATCAGTTATGGTAGGTTTTCGTGCCTTTAGGTACGGAATATATGTTGTACCTAAAGGCACAAAAAAGAATCGATTCATCGGTTAATTTTACCCATATGATGTCCCTACGGGACTTTGGTCTGTATTAGAATCGAGGTTTATAGAACTTTCAAACAGAATTCTAAAACATGATGAAGTAGGATTTAAGATAAAACCACAAAAATCTCGTTTAATTTTAAGATGTCTTTGCAAAACTGACATAAAAATGGCAATTCTATACAATTCTCGGAAGATGCTGAAATTAACGACAGCACCAAACTTCGCACTTCCAACTTCCGTCTTCCCTGCCTACCGGACAGGCAGGTGTCTTCCAACATCCGTCTTCCGTCTTCCGTCTCCAATTTATCCCCAAACCTGACTAAACAGATTTAATGATCCTCATTTATTTCTTTCTGATTATTTATGTATTAGCCATGCTGTTTGTGCTTTTCTACAGCTTTGCCCAAGCACATTTATTATATCATTTTTTTAGATTTAAAAATATACCCCATCAAAAGGCTGATCAAAATGTGGATGAATTGCCAATGGTCACTGTTCAGTTACCTATTTATAATGAGCTATATGTCGTAGAGCGGTTGATTGAAGCAGTTGCAAAATTCAATTACCCCAAGGAAAAGCTCGAAATCCAATTGCTCGATGACAGTACAGATGAGACGGCTGACATTATCCAAAGCCATATCAAAAAATACCCGGGAGTTGATTTCAAATATATTCATCGAGAGATTAGGACAGGTTTTAAGGCGGGAGCTTTGCGGGAAGGTTTGGAATTGGCCAAGGGAGAATTTATTGCAATATTCGATGCGGACTTTGTACCTGATCCAGATTTTTTGCTCAAGACGGTGGGTCATTTTTCCAATGAAAATGTAGGTATGGTGCAGACCAGATGGACGCATCTCAATGAAAGCTATTCACTATTGACCAGGCTTCAGGCATTTGCATTGGATGCCCATTTTATGGTCGAGCAAATGGGGCGGAACCAACAAAAAGCATTTATCAATTTTAACGGTACCGGTGGAATCTGGAGGAAAAGCTGCATTCTTGATGCTGGCAATTGGCAGGATGATACCCTCACCGAGGATTTGGATTTAAGCTATAGAGCCCAACAAAAAGGCTGGGAATTTGTGTATAGACCCGATATCAAATCGCCTGCAGAGTTGCCCCCTGTGATGTCAGCCATCAAATCCCAGCAATTCAGGTGGACCAAAGGCGGGGCAGAATGTGCTTCCAAACATTTAGGCAATGTGCTGCGAAAGTCCTTCGGATTCAAAGTCAAGTTTCATGCTACCGCTCACTTGTTGAATGCGGTAATTTTCATCGCTGTCCTTTTGGTGAGTCTCAGCAGTATCCCGGTTTGGTGGGCCTTTTATAAGGATATGGTTCCAGAAAGTTTATTTCAGGGAGCAGCGGTCTTTTTGGTTGGTTTTGTGATTATTGCCATGGTGTATTTCTTTGCCAATTTGAGTTTGGTGAAATACACTTGGCGAGGTATAGGGAGATTTCTCTGGGAGTTACCCTTGTTCTTATCTGTATCCATGGGCTTGGCATTGCACAATTCCCAAGCAGTTTGGGAAGGCTTAACAGGCAAGAAATCCCCTTTTATCAGAACCCCAAAGTATAACCTCTCTAATGAAAATAGAAACTGGACCAAGAATGTGTACACTTCTTGGAAAATTCCATTTACCACCTATTTGGAAGGAGCATTAGCATTGGTATTTCTAACAATGGTAATTCTCTCCATTCAGACAAAGACCTATGAAATGTTGGTTTTTCATTTCATGTTGGCGGTAGGGTATGGTTTGGTGAGTTGGGAGTCGTTTAGGGGGCAAATTAGAAGCGAGAGGTGAGAG
>NZ_JBGSXS010000414.1:0-46378 GCF_041751335.1 Aquiflexum sp. | reverse complement strand
CGCTTCGTGCCAGCATCTCTACTGACTACGCAAGACTCACTTCCGGTGGCTGACTAGGCCTTGCCGTAAAGTTTCTCACCTGTGGGGACATTACTCGTTTTCCATACTTTTATGGAATCCTGTTCTATGGTCTTAGCATGGCGCAAAAATACGCAGGTTGGCAACGGCCTCCTAGATCCCAATCCCCCTCTGCTATTTTAAGAACACCTTCCAAAAATCATCCATCATAGCTTCCGTATTAATCTCGGTGTATAAAAAAATACTCCGCGGTGTGTTTTCTGGGGGTGTTGGGTGAACAACTTGCTTTGTCCACTGAGGATTCATCACCGCCTGCAAGATGGCAAAATCCCACATTATCCAGTTTATCCCGTCTTTATTAACGGTGTCCCAGCGTTCTTTCAACATACCCTGTGTGCCCTCGTTTGAACTGAGTTTCTCATCGATATCGTACTGCGAAACAAGTAATTGTCTGCAAATATTGGCCGGCATAATGTGTAATTCAAGGTTCTCGGTATTGAGAAGGACGTCTATAGCATTCAAATCACTTGTTACATTAAACTCATTCTTACTAAAAGCCTTGCGATTAAAATCGTAAATAGTTCCAATGAAGTAAACTGCTATTTTTTCGATAATCCTCGGTTCGGATAGTATTGCCGATGCTACGTTGGTGGCAGAGCCAGTAACAATAATAATAAGTTTATCCCCATCGGCTTTTTCCAAAGCTTTATTAACCATAAAATCAGAAGCCTCATTAGGGATTGGCACCATTCTGTTTATCCCATGTTGAATCACTCCGTACTCCGCACCTTTCAGGCTAGGAATATATTTCAAATCCAAATGATGTAGAATTCGGTTGTTCAGCATCCAGCTCTCGTGCATGGTTTGGCGACCACATACTCCAAAGCGGTTCCATTGTGCAGCAGTAAGAGCTAATACATCCAGTTTGCCTGATTTTAATCCCAATACTATAGCGGGCAAATCATCAATTTCATTACCAGTATCTGCGTCAATTATCACTTTGGTATTCTGGCCATGAAGATTATTTAGCAAGAAGAAAAGGGCGAAAAATAGATAAAATTCTTTCATATATGTATAAGTATTTGATTAATAATAGTCTAGAATGCTGGATGTTTTAGCATGCGGCACAACGGTTTGCTATCAACAATTATTGATGATAGCATCCCAATCCGGGTTGCTATCACTAATATTGTTGATATATTTTCTATAAAACTAAAGATATTTTCTAAATATCCAGACTATCCATAGGGCTTTTGATTTGATCAAAGCCTTTGGTTGTGATATTTGCATATGGCAGAAAGGCTTAAAATATTTTTTCAAAAAATTTTTCCTTTATTTTTTTCAGCTAAACATTTATTACTGTAACTTTAGGTTTTATAGGCCTATCCGTTTAAAAATATGATACCTGCCTATCTGCCAATATTTTTAACGAATCATAAAAAGCCATGAAAAAACAAACGTTGTTATCCCTAATTATCCTCTTAGCCTGCTATTCCTGTTCGGAAAAACAAGAAGACATCAACACAACCATCACCATTGCAGGTAAACTGAAAAACCATTCTGATGTGGTCATTAAAGTATCCCTCGAAGATGAATTGTCAGTTGATTCCATTCAAAGCGATGGTTCGTTTTTGTTGAAATTTGAATACGAAGAAACCGAAATGTTTTTGGTTCAAAATGCTGACCTGAGATTCAGCCTGTACCTTAGTCCGGGTGATAGTATTTATTTGACCGGAGATGCTGAAGAGTTTGGAGTTACTTTCTTGGCTACCGGGGACAAGTCCGAAGAAAATACCTACCTCAGGAAGAAAATCAAATCCATGAATGAAAGTGGATTGAACAATTTTATGGAATTGATGTCATTGAAAAAGGATGATTATTTTGTAAAGAAAGACAGTATCCTGAATGTGGTCAAAAGCAATTACACTCAATTGGAAGCCAACGAAGGTATTGACCCGGAATTTTTAGAAATGGAAAATTCATTTTTCACTTATCAGAGCCTGTTTATGGATCAACTTTACCCAACATATCATGCATATATCAATAAAATCCATCCGGACTCAGTTGATTTCCCTAGGGAAAAAATCCAGGCTGAAGTGGATAACGTGCCTTTGGACAGAACAGAATTATTGGCCGTCGGCCCATATAAAAATATTCTTGATTCCAGGATTCAGAAATTAGCTTCAGCTTTGATGAAGGAGGATTCTACCCTTACCTCTTATGAAGATGCTTCATGGCTGGCCATTGATTCATTGCTTAAGAATCCTGTAATGAGAGATCAGTTTAAGTATGAAAATATCAAAATGACCATGGAATACAGAGGGCCTGCACATGTTGAGGAACAATACAATAAATTCCTGGTAGAAAATACTACTCCGAAATTTGCAGAGAAACTTGAAAAAATTAAGGAAAAGTGGGAACCTATCAGTCCTGGCAAAGAAGTTCCTGATTTTTCATTTGTTGACATTGAGGGAAATCCCGTACAAATGAGCGACCTGAGAGGCAAACTGGTATACATCGACATCTGGGCAACTTGGTGCGGGCCATGCATTGCAGAACATCCTCATTGGGATAAAATGAAAGAAGAATACAAAGATAAACCTGTTGCTTTTCTTACAGTTTCAATTGACGACAGCAAAGAACCATGGGAAAAAATGGTCAAAAACAAAAAAATGGAAGGCCTCCAATGGTTTGCTGAAAATGCCTGGCAATCAGAACTCACTCAGTTTTTCATGGTCAACGCTATCCCAAGGTTTTTACTTTTGGATACTGAAGGCAAAATATTAGACCCATCTGCAGACAGACCTTCTGGTGAAATTCGGGAAACGCTGGACAAACACTTGGAAGGATTGGTTTAAAAAATTCATGCCATGACTCAAAGTCATGGCATGAATCCATTAAATCTTGATGACATGTAAAGTATGTCTCCTATTCCCATCCATTACCCTAAGAATATATTTGCCAGGAGGATACATGGATAAGTCTATAATACCGGTAAACTGACGTTCGGTAGCATTGCCCTCAAATAACAATCCGATATTCGATCCTTTGAGATCGATCAAATCTATCCTGACTTTGCCAGATATTACGTCAAGTTTAACCGTGGCAAAATCCCTAACAGGATTTGGGAATAATTTTAGGGTATTCGGTTCCTCCCTTTCTATAGATGTTACAATGGCATTTTTGACAACAGGAATCTGGTCAAAACTTCCTCTAGTGGCCGTTTGAATACTTGTATTCCCGGCATCAAACCATTGACTGAGCAATGAAGTGTACACTTGTCTAAAGTCAGTCTGAAGTGGGATATTATTTCCATATACTTCATTTCCGGTGATAATTGGTGCTGTACCTCTTGAACCACCATGTGACATGTTTCCAAAAATAAACAAAGGTGCAGCGGAGCCATGATCTGTCCCCATACTGGCATTGGAAACTATTCTCCTTCCAAATTCCGAAAAAGTCATTCCCATGACCCTATCTGCACAACCTTGAAATTCAAGGTCATTCATAAATGCCATTACGGCGTCATTGAGATTTTGGAGAAGGTTTGCATGATTTCCCTTGGTATGGTCTCCACCATCCACTTGGTTGTCATGGGTATCAAAGCCTCCCATTCTTACTAGATATAAAGGGGTTTTCAATCCACCTGCAATCAACCTTGACACTATTCTCAATTGTGTGCCAAGTCTTGTCTCAGGATAGACCTTTTGCTGGGTAACTTTCTCAGCTGCACGCTTGACAATCATGCCATATTTTTGTGATTGCTGGGCAATCAATCGGATATATCTCAATTTATCACCTGCAATGGTATCAGGAGTGTCTTCAATGGCATTGTTTAAAATCTGATAAAAAGAATTGGGATTATTGATGACCATACTGAAATTGGCCCTTTCCCCCTGAAACAACATGGAAGAACCATTCCCGATTTCCACAGCCATTGGATCAGGATTCTCTAAGTTTGGATATTCCTCTGGAAATTGTGGATGATTGGCCTCTAGGTATCGTCCTGTCCAACCCGAAGGAACCAACTCATCGGAATTGGATCCGCTCATCCATATATCAGTGGATTTAAAATGCGATTGGCTATGCTGTGGATAGCCCACTGAATGAACTACTTGAAGTCTTCCTTCTTCATAGAGCGACTTGAAACCGGATAATGAAGGATGAAGCGCAAAATCCGTGGAATCTAAAGTCAGTAATTTATTTTCAGGCAAAATTACATGTGGCCTTACTTTATTAAGCCCACTCAAGTTCGAAAGTGGAATTACGGTATTTAATCCATCATTACCCCCTTCAAGATAAATCAAAACCAAAACCCTGTCTGTTTCATTGGCCAAGTTCAGAAACCTATCAATGGTTTGTCCGAAACTTTGGTTGTTCATTGCGCCTAAAAAACTTGGGATTGCCAGGCTGTGCGCAGCATGTTTGATGAAAGACCTTCTTTTCATAAAATTACATTAATTGCGATTCACCCATTTGTAACAATAGTTGAAAAGCTGGTTTAAGTCTGTTTAAAACAATGTTGGCATTGGACTGATTGGTGGGACTTGCCATATAAGTCAGCCATGCACCCGCCCAATAGTAGTCCTGTTCCTGCCCATTTAACAAGATGTTTTTTGCCATTTCAATTTGTTGTGGACTCAGGGCTGGTCCTAGATTCAATAATACAAATTCTGCAATGAGTGAATTGGGGTCTTCTGGATGTTCAAACCCTTGTACATATTTGAGCAGGTCTGCTGAAATATTTACGGATGAGGAAATCCAATATCCCCAAAATATCATGGAATCCGAAGCAAGGGCTCTCTTGGTAATAGAGTCAGTATTGATCCAAATTTTGTCATAGTTGGGCGCCTGATAGTAAGGAGGCCAACCGGCTACATTTGGTGGATCGCCAACTTCCTGACCAATACCACCCATATTCCAAAGGATAGCAGAATAAAAATCTTTTTCGCCAAGTGGATTTTGGGCAGCAGGCATATCGAAATTCCTCCAAAGACCCAAAATAAAATCCATGGGGCTTTTTATCATCGAACCCATTATTTCCGGATGAAAGAAATGTGCAGAACTCAACAGTGCTTTCAGTGCCGGCCTAATATTGTAATTGTTTCCCTTGATGATGGCAGCCATGGGTGTAATCACATTGGCCTCTGCCAAATCGGATATTTCAGAGGCTACAAAAAAAGTATATAGCTTTCTTGCAATGAATTTTGATGATTCATTCGTAGCAAAAATCATTTCAAGCATTTCATCCAATTCTCCGGCTCCGGCCATTCCTTCTTTTCCTTCAATAACCTTGTTGCCATAGAATGCTGAAAACGTCTTGCTTCCTGTATGATGCATTTCTGGGTTAAAATAAGAAATTGGTGGACCTTCAGTGTGAATACTTTCCCAATCAATAGTCCATCCTGTCAAAACCCTTGCCGCAGCCTGAACATCCTTCTCAATATATCCTGCATTTTTTCCTTTACCAATGCAAAACAGCTCCTGCAATTCCCTCCCATAGTTTTCATCAGGATTTTCTTTGTTATTGAATGCACCACTGAGAAATACCAACATAGCAGGATCCATGGTAAGGTCCTTGATCAAATCTTTGAAATTCCCAAGAACATGTCGATTGAGCATTTTTATGTACCCATAGCAGGACTTGGACACAAAAACATCCCACAATTTGATGGGTAAAAAATTCCACCAAAATAAGAGCATCTTTTCCTGAATACCTGAATTTGGACTCAATATCCGACCAATCATCCAAGTTTTCAGTGCAATAATTCTATCCCCTTCGAAATCGTCATTGAATGCCGCATTTACAAATGAGGAGCCCAGTGGTACATCCAAATCAATTTTACCTTCATTGGGTTTGTTATAATTATTGATCGGTTCAGGATAATCTATTGAAACTACAAGGATTTCATCAAGAATAGCTGATAAGGACTTATTTCTAAGGCTTTTTATTTCCTGCATCGTAGTCCCAAACCTTGTCCTTTTTAAAATGTGTGCAAGATGGTGGTCAGTCAAAGTACCTGAAAAAGGTTCTATACCTTCTCCTATTTCATCGAATCGGGAGGATTTTGCAAAATTTTCAGTTTTACCGGGTTTTTGTCCTTTTGAAAGGTCAGGAGGAAAAACTTCCCTGTATAGGGGCTCTAGATGTCTGTATTGCCCTGGTCTGATTGGAAACATATATCAATAATTTAAAAAGAGATTTTTAAAAACAATGTCAGTTCAAATAAAATGTAATCCATTTTATTTTATATTATAATATACTGATTTTATGGCTATTAGCTTTATATTTTTAAAGTAATAGACACTACTTATCGGGCGAATTTTAGCTTTGTTAGATTTTGGGTGATATAACAAATGCTCGGAAAAGATAAAAATTTACACCAACAGTACAAAAAGAATTTTTAAAGTAAAATTTTGTTAAATGATATATGTTTTTGATGTCAAAACTATTGTTTTTCACAACAAAAAAATTTTTAATGAGATTAAGCCGTCATTAAAAAAATTGAGAAAACAGGTTTCCAAAATGATTTTTGTCATTCAAAACCCTGCTTCCTATATTTCATGGAAAATTGATCTTTTAGATGTACGAAGCACTCGATAGCAGTAAACTTAATTTCAATCAGGATTCACTTCTGCTTTTGAATATCTCCTTGGCGATTATCATGTTTGGGGTATCTTTGGGTCTCAAATCTTCTGACTTTCGATATATTTTTCAAAATCCTAAATCATTTGGGTTGGGTATATTATCCCAATTCTTTTTCCTCCCATTATTGACGCTGATATTGATCAATATTATTAGCCCTCCGCCTTCAGTAGCTTTGGGAATGTTTTTGGTAGCCGCTTGTCCGGGGGGAAATGTGTCAAATTTTATGACCCATTTGGCTAAGGGAAATACAGCTTTATCTGTATCACTTACTGCATTTTCGACTGCTTTATCTATATTCCTGACTCCATTTAACTTCGCTTTATGGGCAGGATTGTATCATCCTACTGCCAATTTGCTAAAGGATATTTCACTTTCATATTTTGAGGTTTTTCAGACTGTTGCTTTGATTTTGGGAATACCCTTGTTGGTCGGGATGTACATCAACAGCAGGTATCCAACATGGGCTTCAAAAGCCACAAGGATTTTGAAACCAATTAGTATTTTGATTTTCGCTGGATTTGTAATCATTGCTTTTCTTGGAAATTTTAACCTATTCCTCAAATTCATTGGGCTAATTTTTCTTTGGGTTTTGGGCCATAACTTTATCGCATTGCTTTCAGGTTATGCTATGGCAAAAATCGGAGGACTAAATCTTGCCGATACCAAAACTTTGACCATAGAAACCGGTATCCAAAACTCCGGTCTGGCTTTGGTCCTTATTTTTACTTATTTTGATGGAATGGGGGGAATGGCTATAATTGCTGCATGGTGGGGTATTTGGCATATTATTTCAGGTATGACCATAGCGACAATCTGGATGCGTTTTCCCAGTTCTAACATTCCATCACTCTTCGAAAAATAATTTACAGATGCAGGATCTTTTCAACTACATACTCAGAATTAAAGTTAAAATTGCACTTCATTTTTATTTTTCAAAAATCAATGTTACAGGAAAAGAGCATATCCCTAAAGGAAAGGCTGTGCTTCTTGTTGCCAATCATCAAAATGCACTGCTTGATCCAATTCTAATTGCTACCCATACAAGACTGAATCCTTATTTCTTGACTCGGGCCTCTGTATTCAAAAAGTCATTTGTTGCAAAAATGCTTGATTTTATACGGATGATCCCAATCTATCGAGTCAGAGATGGAATTAACAACATGGAAAAAAACAAGGAGACTTTTGATAAAAGTACCCAAGTCTTGTTGAATAAAGGCGCCATGGTGATTTTTGGGGAAGGCAACCATAGTATCCAAAGAAACCTTCGACCACTGAGAAAAGGGTTTGCAAGAATTGCATACCAGGCTTTGGAAAAAGACCTTGCACTTGATTTGGTTATATTACCTGTAGGAATCAATTACAGTAACCACCAAAAAACAGGCAGTAGAGTGAATATCATTTTTGGTCCAACCATAAACCCTAAAATTCATTATCCTAATTTCGACAGTCTTCTCAAGGCTACAGAACAAATCATGAGGCCTTTGGTAAGTCATATACCAGAAGAAAATTACAATGAAAAGTTAGAAAAATTAGTGGAAAACAAAATAGATTTAGCATCTCCTAAATCTGTAGCTACATTTTTAAATTTAACAGAACTTGAAAATAAACAGAAATCCATTTCCTCTCCATATTTCTCCAATAAAGTGATGAAAATTTTCCACTTTCCCGTTTATTGGATTTGGTTGTTAATTGCCCCTAAGATCACAGACCCGGCTTTCACAGCAACTTTCAAGTTTGTGATAGGACTAGTCGTCGTACCGCTGTGGTATATCTTTTTGTTATTGGGACATCCGATTCATGGACAGGCTTCATGGGCTTTATCCTTCGCATTTTTAGGATTTATTTATCTTTTGGCCAACCGAAGTGGACAAGCCTGATAATGAACCTGGGAACCAATATTCTAATTAAAAATTTTATACTGAGCAATTTTCTCGCTAATTATCGGTAGGTCAAAAAACCTTTGGGGCAGGCAATTATTAGTATATTTGAACCATAAAGAATTAAACCCAAAATAATTATACTATGGAACAGGATTTTCTTCCCATCAACGGGACAGATTATGTTGAATTGTACGTTGGCAATGCCAAACAATCCGCTTTATATTATCAATATGCTTTTGGTTATGAGCTCATCGCCTACGCAGGACCAGAAACAGGAATCCGAGATAAAGCATCTTATGTGCTGAAACAAGACAAAATCAGGTTGGTGCTGACTACTCCATTATTGGAAAATCACCCTATTGCAGATCACATTAAAACACATGGAGATGGGGTAAAAGTCTTGGCTCTTTGGGTGGATGATGCAGCTCAATCTTTTATAGAAACCGTTACCCGTGGTGCTGTCCCTTATCAGGAACCTAAAGTATCCTCAGATGAATTTGGAGAAGTAGTCACTGCATCCATCAGAACTTATGGTGAAACAATCCATACTTTTGTTGAAAGAAAAAATTATAAGGGTATTTTCCTTCCGGGATATAAACCTAGAAAAAGCAAGTATAGTCCCGTTCCAATAGGATTGAAATATATTGACCATTGTGTGGGAAATGTAGGGTGGGGAGAAATGAATAAATGGGTGGATTTTTATGAAAATGTGATGGGATTCAAGCTGTTGATCACTTTTGATGACAAAGACATCTCCACTGAATATTCTGCATTGATGTCCAAAGTGGTTTCAAATGGAAATGGATATATCAAGTTTCCAATTAATGAACCTGCTGAAGGGAAAAAGAAGTCACAGATAGAAGAATACTTGGATTTTTACAAAAGTCCGGGAGTTCAGCACATGGCCATTGCCACAGATGACATTGTACATACTGTTTCAGAACTGAGAAAAAGAGGGGTTGAATTTTTGGAGGTACCATCTTCTTATTACGATGACCTCTTGGACCGTGTGGGGCAGATAGACGAAGACTTACAGCCACTCAAAGACCTAAATATCTTGGTGGACAGGGATGACGAAGGCTATCTTTTACAGATTTTTACAAAACCTGTTCAAGACCGCCCTACCCTATTCTATGAGATCATTCAAAGAAAAGGTGCCCGTTCATTTGGAAAAGGAAATTTCAAAGCTCTTTTTGAAGCAATCGAAAGGGAACAAGAACTAAGAGGAAATTTGTAATCAAATTTATTGGTTATCCGCTTCTTTGCCAGTAACCCAATATTATACTTCAATCAGGTAGGAAGTCGGAAGTCTGATGTACCGGACTTTTCAGTTTCCTGACGGGAATTATATTGAATTAAAATTTTACTTGCATCATTGCATAAATAATAAATATTATAAATCTTATTACTTCCATCTTATGGGTATTTTTGTTGAATTCTCTATCTTAGAAATTCATTAAAACTTTTTCCAAAATGACAACAATAGATCCTATGATTACAGCCAAAGCTGAAAGCTGGCTAAATAGTAAAATTGATGAAAAAAGCAAAGCTGAAATCCGCAAACTGCTGGATTCCTCTGACAAAACTGAATTGATTGATTCCTTTTACAGGGATTTGGAATTCGGCACAGGTGGATTAAGGGGTATAATGGGAGTTGGCTCTAACAGGGTAAACGTTTATACCATAGCGATGGCCACCCAAGGACTTGCCAATTATCTACTCAAGTGTTTTCCTGATGAAGAAATCAAAGTTGCCATCACACATGATTGCCGGATCAACAATACTTTGTTTGCAGATACTACTGCCAACGTATTTACTGCGAATGGCATTAAAGTGAAGTACTTCAGAGAACTTCGTCCAACTCCAATGCTATCTTTTGCCATACGGTATTTTGGATGCAAAAGTGGAGTGATGGTAACTGCCTCTCACAATCCCAAAGAATACAATGGTTATAAAGCCTATTGGGATGACGGAGGTCAGGTAGTTGCTCCTCATGATAAAAATATCATTGAAGAAGTGCAAAAAATCCTGTCTATTGATGATGTCAATTGGAACAAGAATGACAATTTGATTGAATATATAGAAGAGGATTTCGACTTGATTTATCTTAATTTAATCAAAAAACTCAGTTTATCCCCCAATGAAATTATGCTTCATAGGGAAATGCCAATTGTATTCTCCCCAATTCATGGAGCATCCGGGAAGATGGTGCCTGCATCATTAAAAGTATTTGGATTTGAAAATATCCATATCGTCAAAGAACAGGCTGAACCTGACGGTACATTTCCGACTGTAATCTATCCCAATCCTGAAGAAGCCGAGGCATTGAATATGTCTATTGAACTTGGTAAAAAAATCGGGGCTGATCTTGTTTTGGCCTGTGATCCCGATGGTGATCGATATGCCGCATGCATCCCGGATGGGAAGGGGGATTTTGAATTGTTGAACGGTAATCAGACAGGTGCTTTATTGACGTATTATTTGTTGGGCAAATGGAGAGAACATGGAAAATTGACCGGTGATCAGTTTATGGTGAATACCATCGTCACTACTGAATTGATAGATGAAATCTGTAGAGGTTTTGGAGTAACATGTTACTCGGTTCTTACCGGATTTAAAAATATTGCAGAGGTTATCAGAAACCTTGAAGGAAAAAAAGAATTCATTGGAGGTGGCGAAGAAAGTTATGGCTATTTGATCGGGGATTTTGTTAGGGATAAAGACGGAAACTCTGCTTGTGCTATGGTTGCTGAAATTGTTGCTTATTATAAAACGAAAGGTAAATCCATTCAAGATGTCCTAGCTGAAATTTATATGGAATTCGGATTTTATAAAGAATCACTCATTTCTGTAACCAAAAAAGGAAAAGATGGTGCGGAACAAATTCAAAAACTAATGACAGGATTCAGGACAAACAGGCCAACCGAAATAAATGGTATCAAAGTCGTGAAAATTTTTGATGTGAAGGATAGTAAAATCTATAACCTTGTTGATGGAACAGAAACAGAGTTGAAGATGGACAAATCCAATGTGATCCAATTTTACTTGGAGGATGGAAGTAAAATTTCCGCTAGACCATCAGGCACTGAACCAAAGATTAAATATTATTTTTCGGTCAATGAAGCCCTCCCCAACAGGGAAGCTTATAAAGCTGTTCAGGAATCTCTCGACATAAAAATTGAAGGCTTAAAAAAATATTTTGCCTAGCAATTAAATTATAACAAAAGCCCTGTCAGAAATTTGACAGGGCTTTTTTGTAGGATTTTAAAAATAGAAAGCATTCCTGAAGAACAAAAGAACTGGATTGTAAAATCCTAAAAGGAATTTCATCCAATTTTAGATTAAAAGGAGTTAACAAAAAAATGCCTCATTAAAAGCTTTAATAACTTTTGAATTATTGAATAAAAATTAAGCTTTTGGAATTATGTTATCTATAATTTAATTTTTAATCTATTTTTGTGGCTTGAATTCAACCCGAACTTTCCCGAAAGCCGTTATAAAATAAGACTAATTCAATCAAAAATGAAAATTGCTAAAATCCTTCTGCTGTGTCTGTTTGTTATATTTGCTTTTTCTTCCTGCGACAAAGAGGATCCAAGGCCTAATTATTATTACAAATTCAAAGTTAATGGTGTAGAAAAAGAATTTAAGGCAAATAATGACGCCAATATTGTATTTATAGAAGATACAAACTCTAGCAACCGATTCACGATATTTACATTTATCACCGGAAGTGATCCTAATAAAAATGCGATTATAATTTCACTTCGAACCACTGTAAGTCCGGAATTTGGAGTGAACTATACAATGCAAAATCCCATTGTGGTCAACGAACAAACTGCCCCTTCCCTAACTTTCATTTATTTGGATGAAAATGGTAAAGAATATGGAGCTACCCTGCTGCAAAGCCGAAATCCCGGTGCAATGGATGATGGTTCTTTGATGCTAACTGAACTTAGCGCAGAGGGTTCTTACGGAACATTCCAGGCAGTTACATTTGATCTGAACTCCACCGGAGAGCTTAGCCAGAGACAGTCTCTCATTCTGACAGATGGTGAATTTTTCATGCCAAATGTAGTATCTTTGAGATAAGATAAAAAATCAATTGAAAGCCGGAAAATCCCGGCTTTTTGTTTTATCAACTCAATTATCACTAAGCAAAATTCTAGACTGTAAATTAGGTTAAGCTAACAGGTACTTGTTTTACTTGAAATCTTGAAGTAGGAAAAAATTTATTGACCTCCTATTATTTTCATTAGTAAATATAGTTTTTATCAAACCCTACCAACATGTACTATCGCATCGCCCGCATTGACAACTGGGTTGTTGTTTAGTCCAACAACATGTCCATTATTGGTGGCTTTGACAGGAACTTTTACCTGACCGTAAGGATCAGTGACTTTTGCTATAATCTGACCTTTTTTGACCTCGTCACCGAGACCAACATTAGAGGAGAAAATCCCTGAAACTTTAGCCCTTACCCATGAACTTTCATTGATCATAATGGTAGGTCTAGCGACAGTTTCATCTTCCAGCATTCCCAAAAAAAACAACAACCTTTTGGTACCCAAAATCGCCTCCTCTACTGCATAATCGTCCAGTCTCATTGATTCCCCCCCCTCGTAGACAAGGATATGCTTTCGCCTTTTATAGGCCTCTTTTCTAAATGACTTGTCAATGTGAGGTGAATTGAGAATAAAATGTGTCCCAAATGCATTTGCCAATTCAAGACCTCTTTTGTCCTTATAATCCACCCTAATTTGAGGAAAATTTGAAAGCATCCTGCCGCCAGTATGAAAATCAATTCCATAATCAATGATAGGTATAATTTCATTTGACAGAATAAAAGCAATTTGAGAGGCAAGCGAACCCTTTTTGCTACCTGGAAACATCCTGTTGAGATCCCTTCCATCAGGAAATGTTCTCGAACTGCTCAAAAAACCATAAACATTCACCAAAGGCATAAAAATAATGGTCCCCTTTATTGGTACAATAATCTCTTCCTCCAGCATTTTTCGGACAGCCACTATTCCATTAATTTCATCTCCGTGAATTCCACCGGAGATCAAAACCACAGGACCGTCCTCTTTGGCCCTTTTGATAAAGATAGGTAAATCAATCAATGTATGGGTAGGAAGCCTGGCGATCGCAATATCTATATTCAAAGTTTGTCCAGGTCTAATCCGTACACCATTGATAACCATTTCTTTCATAAATATCTAATTTTGAACTTCAGGGTAATAAGACTTCAGGCTTTCAATTTGGCCAAAATCTTCCTTAATTCGCAAGTACAATTTCACAGCATGAATATACAAGAAAACATTTCCCTTAAATCATTCAATACTTTTGGAATAGATAAAAAAGCAAAATTTTTTGTTGAGGTTGTTTCAGAAAATGAAGTAAGGGAAGCAATTACTTTTGCTAATAAAAAAAATGTTCCGCTGTTTATTTTGGGGGGCGGAAGTAATATTTTATTGACGAAGGATCTTGAAGCCCTTGTAATTAAAATTGAAATAATAGGAATTAAGGTTCTTGAGGAAAATGAAGATCAAGTTTTTGTGGAGGTAGGCGCTGGTGAAAATTGGCATTCTTTTGTAATCCAGTGTATAAAAAATGACTGGGCAGGTGCAGAAAACCTATCTCTCATCCCAGGCACAGTTGGAGCCTCCCCCATGCAGAACATTGGTGCATATGGCGTTGAAATCAAAGACATTTTCAAATCTCTTCAAGCCATACATAGAGACACGCTGCAAATGAAAGTTTTTAATGCCGAGGAATGTGGTTTTGGCTATAGGGAAAGTGTTTTCAAAAATGAACTCAAAGACCAATACGTCATCACCAAAGTAGTATTTGCATTAAAAAAGAAACCTGAATTCCAAATTGAATATGGTGCCATCAAAACCACCTTGGAAGAAATGGGAATCAAAACTCCCAGTATTGCCTCTATCAGCCAAGCTGTCATTCATATCAGGCAAAGCAAACTTCCTGATCCTAAAGTCATTGGTAATGCAGGAAGTTTTTTTAAAAACCCTACTGTCCCTTTTGATTTTTTTCAAAAATTGAAAAATACCTATCCGGAAATACCTTCATTTTCAAATGAACAGGGAGTGAAAATACCCGCTGCTTGGCTAATTGAACAAACAGGATGGAAAGGAAAAACCTTTGATAAAATCGGAGTGCATAAAAATCAGCCACTTGTTCTGGTAAATTATGGCGGTGGTGATGGTTATGAAATTCAAGTGCTCAGCGAAAAGATACAACAATCTGTTCTCCAAAAATTTGGAATCCTACTTCATCCCGAAGTGAACTTCCTCTAAATTAAGGGATCTTCAAAGGCTATTTCTTTGGAATACTTCACCACCTCAACACCGAATTTGGACAGGAAGTCTATTCCTTCATCCGATAGCAAACCCTTATATTCGGCATAAGAATACATATAGACCAATTTGACTATTCCCATGGAAAAAATAATCCTTGCACAAGCCAAGCAAGGTGCAAGCGTCACATATAAGGTAGAACCCTCAACTGAGGTGTTGTTTTTTACAGCATATAAAATCGCATTCTGTTCTGCATGAATTGCCAATGTACAACTGCCTTTACTATCTCTTGCACAACCATGTTCTGGAAACTCCTCATCACAATTATGGGTTCCTGATGGCGGTCCATTGTATCCTATAGAGATTATTCTTGTTTCTTTGGTCAAAACTGCTCCCACATGCTTTTTTATGCAATGGGATCTTTTAGCAAGATTCACAGCTAACTCCATAAAAATGTCATCAAAATTAGGTCTACTCATTATCATATTTCAAAACTTACCACATAATATCTTTGTCCAATATTGATTTTCAGAAAAATACTGGCCCCAAAAGTAATCAAAGTCAAAAATTTATTACACCAGATCAATTAAAATTCATGCTTTTGTGAAAATCATCACTGGATAAAATTTGTTTTTATCGATATTTACTCCAAAAATCAATACCAATGGCTGAAGAAAACTTTACCGACAACGAACTTATCATAAGAGATTACCTGGCAAGACAAAGAACCTACCTTGCAAATGATCGCACGCTTCTATCCTATATAAGAACAGCTTTATACTTCTTGGTGAGTGGAACGGCACTCATGGAAGTAAATGCCCTGTCACATATCAGGCAATTAGGATACCTGGGATTTGCGTTGAGTCTGGGTATGTTAGTGCTCGGATTTTATAATTTTTTTATGGTAAAGAAAAAACTCAGAAAACACTATTACCAAAAAATGTAATGTCATTTCATTTACTTTCATTTTTTTTAAAGCAATTTTGAAACTTGATCAAGTAAACGGGTAGGTCATTTTGAATTATTTACAAGAAGAAGGATACGTCCTACTAGGTTTTGGTGTAGTTATATTAGGGCTTCTTGCCGTAGACTTATTGGTTTTCAACCGTGAAGCTCACAAGATATCTACCAAAGAGGCATTATATTGGTCTATTGTTTGGATAGGTATTGGTTTACTTTTTGGACTGTACATTTATTGGGATTTCGGATTGGAAAAAGCATCCCAGTATTATTCCGCATTTTTGATAGAAAAAGCGCTTAGTGTAGACAATCTTTTTGTTTTTATTCTTGTATTCAGATTTTTTAAGGTTCCAGACAAATACCAGCACAAAGTCCTTTTTTACGGTATTTTGGGTGCGATTGTGATGCGAGGAATATTTATTTTTTTTGGTGTAAAACTCATTGAACTCACCTATTTTCCTGACTTCAACTGGTTGGGGAGACATTTCAGGGTAAATATTGTCATGACTCTTTTTGGAGTATTTCTACTTTATGCCGGATATAAATCCTGGGCAAACAAAGAAGATGATGAAACGGATAGGGATTTTTCAAATTCCATCGGCACCAAACTGATACATAATCTGTTCAGAGTGGACCCAAAATATCACGGAGGTAATTTCTTTGTCAGGATTAATGGAAAGAAATTTGCCACACAGCTTTTTGTGGTTGTAGCCGTCATAGAATTTACAGATTTACTTTTCGCTGTAGACTCGATTCCAGCAATTTTTGCAATATCCAAAGACCCCGTAATTCTTTATACTTCAAACATTTTTGCAATTTTGGGTTTGAGAGCATTGTATTTTTTGCTGGCCAATAGCTTCGAACTTTTCCATTACCTGCAACATGGTTTATCATTTATTCTGGGATTTATAGGGCTAAAAATGATATTGTCAGCCACATTCCACGTGCCTTCACCCATTTCCTTAGGAGTGGTTTTTGGAATTCTTGCTTTGAGTATTATTTTTTCGCTCAAAAAATATCAGGCAGAAAAGTAAATTGAAGTTTATGTTTGGAAGCGCTGCAATTTAATAAAACGATGTAATTCTTTTAAAAATCCCTGACTACCAAGGCTTTTTAAAAGACTTCTAAACCAGTTTAACAGCCAATACGTCCTCGACCTTCACATCAAAAAACTCCTTGTGAACGTTAAATTCTTCCTCATCGACCTGAGGGATTTTTAGAACATAAGTTCCGTCTTCAAGCATTCTATATGCATTTACATTATCCTTTAAATTGTATGCTAGGATGTTCATCAATTGTTTTTCGAGCAAAGAATCTTCGACTCTGAAAAGAGATTCCAGTCTTTTATCAAAACTCCTGACCATCATATCTGCGCTTCCGGCATAAGTTCTTGTTACACCATTATTATGGAAATGATAAATTCTCGAATGTTCTAGAAAATCCCCTACCAATGACAATACTTCAATGTTTTCGCTGAGGCCTGCCCTACCTGGCCTGAGGCAGCAAATACCTCTTATAATAAGTTTTATGGTTACTCCAGATTGAGAAGCCCTGTATAATGCATATATGATCTCAGAATCCTCTAAGGAATTGACTTTGATGAATATTCCTGAAGGCAATCCATTGCGGGCATTCTCTGCCTCATGTTCAATAAACTCGATTAACTGATTCCTCATGTCACGCGGAGCAGTTATCAGATTTTGATAGGTGATGGGCATAGAATGCCCGGTAATAACATTAAAAAACTCTGATACATCATTTGCCAAAACCTCATTGGTAGTCAATAGACCAATATCAGTGTACAATCTTGAGGTTTCTTCATTGTAATTTCCTGTTCCCAAATGAACAAGTCTCGTCACATAATTCTCATCTTTTTTGACAATTAACAATAGCTTGGTATGGGTTTTTACATTGCTGATACCATAAATAACAAAGCATCCTGCTTTCTGAAGTTTCTTGGCTTCTCTGATATTGTTTTCCTCATCGAATCTTGCTTTTACCTCAAACAACACCGAAACATGTTTCCCGTTTTCGGCTGCCCTTAACAATGCTTTTGTAATTCTCGAATCTTTAGCCAGCCGGTAAATGGTCATTTTAATAGCCATCACATTGGGATCCTCAACAGCCTTTTCGAGAAGTTCAAGGATAGGGTCAATATTGTTATAGGGATGGTGCAATAATATATCCCTTCCCTTCAATACCTGAAAAATATCATCAGTGCCATCTTCAGGATAGGATATGGGACGAACCGGAGATGGAATTTGCGGCAATCTATCTTTGAATCGTTTGTTTCCAATGAACTGCCAAAGACCGTTAAAGTCCATCATACTTGACCTTTCCACTTTAAAAATACTATCATCATGAATATTCCATCTTTCTTTAAGCAAGTTTATCATCCATCTACTATATCCCTCTTCTATTTCAATTCTGACCACCCTACCCGTTTTTCTTTCATTTAGTTTCCTTTTAACTTCTTCAAGAAAGTTGGCATCCATATCCTCACTTTCTTCAAGCGTAAAATCACCATTACGGGTGATGCGGAAAAGGTTGACCGATTCAATATTTACATTTCTAAACAATGTCACTAAGTTTTCTCTAATCACTTCCTCGATGGGAATAAACATCACCATATCTTCACGCTCTATCTCAAAAAATCTTGGGATATTCGCAGGAATCTGAACAAATGATAATTTCTTATTTTCTTTTTTATCTCCGGGGGCCAATGTGACAACACCGAAAACCAAAAGCTTATTCATCAAAATAGGGAAAGTCCTATATCCATCAAATACCATTGGTGTCAACATGGGATAGACCGCTTTCATAAAATATGATTTTATGAAATCCCTTTCATCTGGTTCCAAGTTTTTTACATTACTCAAGATAAAACCTGATTCTGGCATTTTTGGAAGTATATTATTGAGAAAATGCTCCTGCTGACGCTTGTGGAACTGCTGACATTCCAGCATCAGTTTAATCTTGAATGGTTCTTCTCTTAATCCTGAATAATCCACTCTTTCTTTATCATAGTCAAGGTAATTGTACAAAGAGCCAACTCTTATCATAAAAAACTCATCAAGGTTGGTCGATGTGATGGCCAAAAACTTCAATTTTTCAAAAATCGATCTTCCTTCTTTTTTGGACTGGTCCAATACTCTTTCATTGAATTTGATCCAACTTAGATCTCTGCTGACAAGGTCACTGCTGTCAACAATACTGTCAAATTTATCTTTAGAGGCTACTTTCATAATAAGCTAAAACAAGGGTAAGATTAAGAAAATTAAAACGACCGAAATCATTTATAATTTTAACAATTTATTAATTAAATAAAAAAAAAGGGCATAAGCCCTTTTTAGTTTTTGATTAATCAGGAATCTATTTTTGCGTATTTGGCATTCTTTTCAATAAAATCCCGTCTAGGAGCAACTTCATCACCCATCAGCATTGAAAACAAATGGTCTGCCTCTGCTGCTGAGTCGATCGTAACTTGTTTTAAGGTACGGGTATTTGGATCCATCGTGGTGGTCCACAGCTGTTCCGGATTCATTTCTCCAAGTCCTTTGTATCTCTGCAGGTTTATACTATCTTCTTTACCTTCTCCCACCATCTCCCTGGCTATTATTTTTCTTTCCTCTTCATTGTATGCATACCTTTCATCTTTACCCTTTTTGAGCAAATACAAAGGTGGCTGGGCGATATATACATACCCATTTTCAATCAGGGATCTCATGTATCGGAAAAATAATGTTAAAATCAGGGTTCGGATGTGTGATCCATCTATATCCGCATCCGTCATGATGATGATCTTATGGTATCGCAAATGTGAAAGATCCAATTCTTTGTCGTCATTAACAGTTCCAAACTTTACACCTAGAGCCGTTAGGATGTTTTTGATCTCATCATTATCATAAATTTTATGTTCATGAGCTTTTTCAACATTCAAAATCTTACCCTTCAATGGAAGAATTGCTTGGAACTCCCTATCTCTTCCCTGCTTGGCTGAACCGCCGGCAGAGTCCCCTTCGACCAAGTACAATTCACATACTGTAGGATCAGAATTGGCACAATCCGCAAGCTTTCCAGGTAAACCTCCGCCTCCCAAAATGCTTTTTCGTTGTACCATTTCCCTGGCTTTCCTGGCAGCATGTCTTGCTTGTGCTGCCAAAATCACTTTTCCAACGATGGTTTTAGCTTCCTTAGGATGCTCCTCTAACCATATTTGTAGAACCTCTGATACAGAACTATCCACAGCCCCAACCACATCTGAGTTACCTAATTTGGTTTTGGTCTGACCTTCAAATTGAGGTTCTTGGACTTTTACTGAAATTACAGCTGTCAGACCTTCCCGGAAATCATCCCCAGAAACTTCAAGTTTAAGTTTATCCAACATGCCCGATTTGTCAGCATAACTTTTCAGAGTTCTGGTAAGCGCCCTTCTAAATCCGGAAACGTGGGAGCCTCCCTCGTGGGTATTGATGGTATTCACATAGGAAACCACATTTTCCGAGTAGGAGGAATTATAATTCATGGCTACCTGCACAGGTACGCCATTCTTTTCTGACTCGATATAAATAGGGTTTTCGATGATCTTTTCCTTATTTTCATCAAGGTACTGGACAAATTCTACCAAGCCACCTTCTGAATAAAACTCATCAGATCTTGGTGTTCCGTCCTCTTCCAATTCTCTTAAATCGGTAAGAAAAATCCTAATCCCTGCATTCAGAAAAGACATTTCCCTCATTCTAGTAGCAATGGTTTCGTACTTGTATTCCGTAATTGCAAAAATACTGTCGTCGGGTTTGAAATGAATAGTGGTACCACGTTTATCTGTGGTGCCAATTTCTCTTACAGGATATTGTGGGATACCAATGCTATACTCTTGTTCGTAAACCTTACCATTCCTATGAACAGTTGCTTTAAGCATTGTAGAAAGGGCATTCACACAGGAAACACCGACTCCGTGTAAGCCACCCGATACCTTGTAGGTATCTTTATCAAACTTACCCCCGGCATGTAAGACTGTCATTACAACTTCCAATGCCGACTTTTTTTCTTTTAGGTGCATATCAGTAGGAATACCCCTACCATTATCCTCAACAGTTACTGAATTGTCTTCGTTGATGGTGACACGAATGGTATCGCAATGACCCGCAAGCGCCTCATCTATAGAGTTATCTACTACTTCCCAAATTAAGTGATGTAAGCCTCTTACTCCAACATCGCCAATGTACATGGCCGGTCTTTTTCTTACTGCTTCTAGTCCTTCTAATACCTGGATATTTCCAGCTGAATAATCATGCTTGTTTACTTCTTTATTTTCGCTCATATGATGTTTAAAATGCCTTTTTCTTTCCCAAAAAAAGAGATTTTTTTAACTGTTTTTCAAACCGTAATAATACGCAAAAAAAATGAGAGCACATACCCAAATGGAACGATAAACCCAACCTTTTCCGAGTAAATTCCGCATGGAGGCATTTGTTGAATTTTAAAATGTTCTTTACTGTAAGGCAAATTCTAAAAAATTCTGTGTAATAGTAAATACCTGTTTTAGGGTGTTCAATTTATAAAACAGGCTGTTTGTTTACATTTGTTTATTTTTTTAAGTATAAGATTAAACAAAATTAATTCGATTACACTTTTAAAGCTGTTAATGCATCCAAATAAAATTTCTCTAAAACAAACACATCTAAAATCAATTAACTATGAACAGTATCCTAACAGCTGATATGATAGGTCTTGACAAACTTATCAACAGCGACCCAGTAGCCATCACATTCTTTATAGGGTATATGGCAATGTTTGCATCAGCAGTTTTCTTTTTCGTAGAAAGAGGCTCTGTAAGCGACAAATGGAAAACTTCTTTATTGGTATCAGGTTTGATCACCGGTATTGCAGCAGTCCACTATTATTACATGAGAGATTTTTATCTCCAAACAGGTCAAAGTCCAACGGCATTCAGATATGTTGATTGGACTTTAACAGTTCCATTAATGTGCGTAGAATTTTATTTATTAACCAAGCCATTCGGAGCTAAAACCAGTACGCTTAGCAAACTTATCCTTGCTTCTTTATTAATGCTTATCACTGGTTATATTGGCGAAACTTCTGGAATCGACAATAACATCATGTGGGGCATATTTTCAACAATTGGCTATTTGTACATTGTTTATGAAGTATTTGCTGGTGACGTAGCTAAATTAGCAAGGGGATCTGAAAGTCCTGCTCTCAATAGAGCAATGTTTTTGTTGAAAATCTTTATCACTTTAGGTTGGTCTATTTATCCAATTGGATATATGGTTCTTCCAGGAAACTTACTATCAGGAGCGTTTGAAGTAAGTAGTATTGATTTATTCTACAACTTAGCTGATGCAATCAATAAAATTGGATTTGGATTGGTAATCTATTCAGTAGCCATTTCCGAGACTAACAAAAACAAAAAAGCAATAACTGCTTAATTTAATTCATATTAGAGGCTGTCCAATTTTTGGGCAGCCTTTTTTATTTAATCCCTACCATCCCATGATAACCTATGATTTTATTGTAACGGGACTTGGATGTGCCGGAATGAGTTTAATGTATTACTTGCTAGATAGTCCTTTGAAGGAAAAGAAAATCCTATTAATTGATTATTCCACAAAATCCAAAAATGATAGAACATGGTGTTATTGGGCAGAAAATCCGCTAAGCATACATCCTAAAAACAGCCCTTTAGTATATTGGGATAACATCAATATCATCAAGTCAGATGAAAAAGTCCAAAGCAGACTGGATAACTTTAAATATTTTCATATTAAGTCATCTGATTTTTATCGAGAAATAATTGAGAAAATCAAAAAATTTCCAAACGTAACTTTTATTAATGATCATATTTCCGGATTAAAACAACTTAATGATGCTCACGTTCTCGTCAAAACAGAAATGAACGGCAGTTTTACTGGAAAGAAAGTATTTAACAGTATTCCATTTGATATAAAAAATATTGTTAAACCAGTTTTGTATCAAACTTTTGTAGGATGGAGAATCAATTGTAAAAACTCTTGTTTTGATAAAAGTGCCGCAACTCTCATGCATTTTCCAAATCCTGAAACAAAAGAAACTGAGTTTTTTTATATTCTACCTTTCAATGAGTCTGAAGCCTTAATCGAATACACGCTTTACACCAAAAATAAAGTTCAGATAGAACTTTTGGAAAAAAAGCTTGATGAATACCTGAAAAATAAGCTGGAAATCAGTGAATTTGAAATTCTATTTAGAGAATTTGGTTCTATTCCCATGACTACCCAAAAATTCGAACAACCTAAAGAATCCAATATAATTTCAATCGGTACCTTGGCCGGATGTACAAAACCTTCAACAGGATATACTTTTTATGATATCCAAAAACATAGCAAACAAATCCTCAATCAGCTTTTACAGAATGGTGGTGAAAAAAAATACCACTGGAACAGAAAGCAAAGATTTTCATTTTACGACAATATCCTTTTAAATATAGCAGTCAAGTGGCCATCTGAATTGCCTAGGATTTTTAAGGAAATGTTTGAAAAAAACCATGGGAAAATGGTTTTAAGATTCTTAAATGAGGAAAGCAGTTTTTGGGAGGAAGTGAAAATATTGGGCAGTTTAAAATATGGGATATTCATCAAGTCACTTCTTCATTATGAAAAACATTGAAACAATAGGAAAAATCCTCGGGATCTTAATTGGATCGGTATTTCTTCTATTTTTTGAGGGAAGTGAAACATATCAATGGATATGGTTTGCTATCATTATGGTTACAATCGGGATTCCACATGGTGCAATCGACCATTTATTGGCTAATCCAAAAATTGAAAAAAAAGAATTATTTAAGTTCATTTCAAAGTATTTCTTGATCATTGCGGCTTACCTTTTTGTTTGGGTCTTCTTTCCCAAAACAGCCCTTTTATTATTTATTTTAATGTCGGCCTATCATTTTGGGCAGAGTCATTTTATCAATAGCAAAATCGATCGATATAAAAGCATCTCTTATTTCTTATTAGGCTCATTCTATTTATGTGTGATTCTTTGGGGTGATTTTGAGGCGACTGCTTCTATTTTGGGAAATACGGTCAATTTTGAAGATTGGAAAAATAATGGTTTGTTTGCTATTGCAGTATTATTTTTATTGAACACTTTAAGCCTTCTTTTCTTTCAAAAAGAGAAGAGATTACTTGTCTGGGCAGAAATGATTATACTAGGTTTTGTACTATATTCGGTTCCTTTACTTTTGGGTTTTATTATATATTTTGGGTTTTGGCATGCGTTACCCAGTATGTTAACTGAATATCAATCCCTAAAGCATCATTTTACTGGCAATAAAATTATATCATTTATTTCTAGTTTACTTCCGTTCAGCTTGATCAGTTTGGTGGGAATTGCCTTTCTATTGTATGTATTTTCCAATCGAATGGAAAAGAATGATCTAACTATGATGTTTTTTATTTTAATCGCATTGATATCCGCTCCTCATATTTGGTTTATGAACATATTTTTGGAGACAAAAAAAAATTAGAACTGACCTGTACTTAATAACACCAAATTACAAGCGCGACAGACCTCAATCCCGTTTTCTCTGGAGATTTTCATAAATTCATCGTTTTCGGTTCCGGGATTAAAAATTATTCTTTTTGGATGAAGGGAAATAATATATTCATACCATTCGACTTGATTTTGCGGTCCAAGATATAAGGTAACTGTATGCACATCCTGAATAGCAGGTTTAAGTCTGAGGTCTAAAATTTCTTCTCCAAATAACTGACCTTTTTTGATTCCAACTGGCACAAATGGAAATGCCTTTTCTGAAAACATACTAGCTGCCACATAAGCATACCTACTGGGATTATTTGATGCCCCGATAATAACTGTTTTTTTCATCGTTTAGCAAACACCCTATCTCTCTCAAAGGTTTCCATGTGTCTGTGTTTTTTGCTGTCATAGATATCCTTAATGGTAATCATAATACCTGTTTCCTCCACTGCCCCAAATTCATCATTCAAAGCAGTACCAAAAGTTTTCATTGTTGGGGAAAGATTCATATAGGTATTGATCAAAGGCGGGATGTTTTCACCGCAGGTCCTAATGCGGCTGTTGAGGAGCTTATAACCTTCTTTGTAATCCAATCCATCAAATATCTTGTGAAGAGAAGAAATATCTGTTTCATAAGTCAGGGTAAGGTGTTTCAAAGGTTTTACCAAACTATCCTTATCAGGAAAATAATAATGCATAAAAAACAGCAATAGATCTCTTGCTTCTCTGTTGTAATGAGGATACATGGTTACCTTACCAAACAAATACTCCACATCAGGATTCAACATGACAATTGCTCCCAATCCGTCCCAAAGGTTGTCCAACGAAAAAAGTCCCTTTCTGTTATTGACACTTGGCTGGTATTTGGGCTGTACAAAAGACCTACCGAGTTCTATTGTAAATGGAATGTAATTGTCTATAAATTTCTTAGAAAATTCAAATAAATGAGCGGTTGAAAGATTAATGTGTCCATGAGGATTAAATCCTGCATCCTTACAGTGTATCAACCTATATCCGGCAACAATTTCATCTTCTTCAGGATTCCAAGTAATCAATTGCCTGTAACAGTTATCTGAGGTATCATTCTCATCAATATCCAATGAAAGACCAGTGCCACCCCCCGCTGCCCTGAATGTCAGTTCTCTTAACCTCCCTATTTCCCTGATTGTATTGGGTGCGTTGTGGAAATCAACCAAATAAATATGATTGTCACCATTATTGGCATACCTAAGAAATCGCTCGGGATTGAGTTCTTTCTTTAGGAGTTCCTTATCAACAGAAGGTATAATTGCTTGCATAAAATTATTTTTTTAGGCCATTCGGTAAACAATCGATTTTACCTCTTCTGCCCAGAATTTCTCGTTTTTGGATTGATCAAAATACTTGTAAGAAATAGGTTTTCCTACATGAATCGTTACTTTTTTGCCCCTCTGAGCAAACATTTCATCAGGTAGATAAAACATCTCTATATTGGCTTTGACACCTGCCATTTTTCGGAATTTTGCCAAATTATAAAAAAAATTTGAGTTTCTTCCTTCAATAAATACCGGAACAACATCTCGCTTATATCTCTTGGATTTACTGATGAAACTTTTTTTCCATTCTAAATCCATTATTCCCGTTGATTGTTTTCTGGAAACCAATCCCGCCGGAAAGACTAAGAGTGCGTTTTCACTTGAATATGTATCCTCAATCAATTGGGTAACCTGACGGCTATTGGAACCATGCTTATTGACCGGAATAAACATAGGTTCAAAATTCTTGATATTGGTAAGGATATCATTGACCAAAACACGTATATCAGATCTGTATTTTCCTAAAGCATACATAAATGCCACCCCGTCCATACCTCCAAGTGGATGGTTGGAAGCAAAAATTACAGAGCCCTCCATCGGAATGTTTTCTTCCCCTTCCAAAGTTACCTCAACTCCAAATTCTTCAATGAGCGCATTGACAAATTCCATGCCCTGAAGATGACCGATTTTAGCCATTACATCATTGACATCATTTTCATGTACAATCTTCTTGATATAGTTCAAGGCAAATCCCGGAAGCCACTTGTGCAGATTGGAATTTTTATCCTTCAGTATTTTTTCAATATCAATAAACTTGGACTGCTCTTTCACTTTTAACTTTTATAATTAACGACTTGCGAACTTAAGGTTTCTTTTAACTTCCTGATTAATACAGTTGTTTATAGATATCTCCATTTATAAAGTTTCCTGATTCCTAATTTTTTATTATTTGCAGGTCTTAAAAATACAAATTTTTACTTATCCATTATGCGATTTGTCAAATTGCAGAATTTTATTTTCACACAGTTTTGGAAACTTTATCTATTCAATTGGGTTTCAATAGGAAACAAAAAGATATGATTCTTGCAATTACAGGCCCCACTTCAGGAATAGGGAGTGAAACTTTAAAAGGACTTGTTCCTGATTGTGAAAAAGCACTGATCTTGGCCCGAAATCCTAAAAAAGCAAAGGCTTTGATTGATTCACTACCAAAAGACTTACAACATAGAGCAATTTTTATTCCTGTTGATTTATCAGATATGAACTCCGTTTCTAAGGCTGCGGCCTTGGTGAAAAAGGAAGTTACTCAAATCGATGTGCTGATCAACAATGCCGGTGGAATATTCCAAAATAAAGAAGTAACTGTTGATGGTTTTGAGCTAAGCTTTGCTGCCAATCACATTGGTCATTTTTTACTGACCAATTTATTGATGCCAATTTTGCTCAAATCAAAATCCCCAAAAGTAATCAATGTGAGTTCTGAGGCACACCGTGCAGCCAGACCTGACTTCAATGATCTTCAGTATGAAAAAAAGAATTACAGTTCTTTCACTGCTTATGCAAATGTCAAACTCTTTAATATCCTATTTACAAAATCACTCGTTGACCGCTTTGGACACAAGGGGCTTAGTTCTTATGCCCTACACCCAGGTGTGGTAAAATCAAATTTCGGTATGGATACATCAGGGGTTTTCAAGATTCTCTGGAAACTAGCAACACCCTTTATGATTACTCCAAAGGATGGTGCAAAAACAAGTATCTTTTTGGCAAAAACCAAAATAAACAAGTCTCTCAATGGCTATTACTTTAAAAAAAGCAAGCCTTCAAAACCTTCATCCGAAGCATTGTCAAAAAAGTTGAGAGACAGATTATGGGAGGTAAGTGAAAAGTCAGTGGCAAATTGGATGTGATTAAAATTGATTCCAGTCCCAATCTTCATTGATCTGATTGATAGCATGATGGGCTGTCAGGTCATACTGACAAGGTACTATGGAAATATAATTATTGGCAATAGCCCACTCATCATTATCCTCTCCTTTGTCAAAATTCACAAAGTTTCCTGCCATCCAAAAGTACTTTCTGCCATTGGGATCAAATCTTTCAGAAAACTCTTCTTGCCATTTTGCGTGAGCTTGACGGCAAATCTTCACTCCTTTTATCGACTCATTTCTTTTAGGGGGGAAATTCACATTTAAAGCTACTCCTTTTGAAATGCCATTTTCCAAAACCTGCTTCGCTATCTTATAAACATATTCTTCGGTATGACTGAAATCAGCTTTAGAACTATAATCGCACAAGCTAAATCCAATGGAAGGTAATCCTTCCAAAGCACCTTCTATGGCAGCAGACATTGTTCCTGAATATAGGACAGAAATTGAAGTATTACTACCATGGTTAATACCACTCACAACAAGATCAGGTTGCCGGTCTTTTAGTACATAATGCTTGGCAAGCTTGACGCAATCAGCAGGAGTACCACTTGATTTATATGCTTGAACATCAGGGAAAATATCTTCTTCGTAAAGTCTTAGTGTTTCGCCAATGGTAATAGCGTGACCCATACCTGATTGGGGACTATCGGGTGCTACTACAACTACATCACCTATTTGTTTCATAATATTGACCAATACCCTGATGCCTTTGGAGGTGATTCCATCATCATTGGAAACCAAAATCAATGGTTTTTTTGACATAAAAATTATTTTATCTGATTGTAATATGCTGTAATTCGGAGTAAATCTCCTCTTTTGTCATGTGAAAGTCTGTTTTTTCTCATGTAAAGCTCAACTTCATCTGATCTGTCTCCAAGAATATCAAGCAATTCTTTTTTCTTTTGGGCATAGCGTTGGATTTTTCCATCCTTTAGAAAATAGTAATTGAAAGCTAATTTATACATCCCCGCCATAGGTGGTCCCCATAAAGGATTCATGGCCATAGGCCCATACATACCCATTCCTCGGTTGTCAGTAGTAATGAATTCCCTGCACATCAAGGCTATATCTGTGCCTTCTGTAAGAATCTCAAAGAAAACAGGTGTTTCATAATCCCCTGCCAAAGGATATGGGAGAGTGAAAAAATTTCTTATCCCACCATATTGTTCATCGTAAATTTCGAATTGCAAAACACTAGATGCTCCAAATGTTTCAACTCCAATTTGCTGCAATTGAACAATATTATTGTCAATATCATATTTTACCATTCCTTGGTAAACTTGTCCATTTACTGTGACAATCTGCCCCTTGTGCCATACCTGAGAAGGAAACTGACTGTTCTGAGCTGTCGATGCTATGCTGAAGAGAAATATGAAAATGACAACTAACCATATATTTTTCATATTATTAATTTTAGGTTCTATTGAATAACGAATCTTCAATGCAATTGGTTAATACAATTCGGCTTTTGTTCGGCCGAAATTTGTAACTCGAAGGTTTCAGATTATTCAACTACTTCAGGTTTTTGAGGATTGAGTGGCCCATTTTGTCCCGTTTCGTAGAAAGATATTTTTCATTATGGGGATTTGGTGAGATTTCAATTGGAATTTGTTGCACTATTTCCAAGCCATAGCCCAAAAGTCCTACTCTTTTGGTGGGATTGTTGGATATCAATCTGATTTTGCTGATGTTCAGGTCTCTAAGTATCTGTGCTCCAACGCCATAATCCCGATTATCCATAGGAAAACCCAAAGCCAAGTTAGCCTGAACTGTGTCCATGCCCTGTTCTTGAAGTTTATAAGCCTTCAACTTGTTGATAAGACCGATTCCCCTTCCTTCTTGATTCATATAAAGCACAACACCTTTACCCTCCTTTTCGACCATTTCCATAGCTGCATGAAGCTGAGGTCCACAATCACACTTACAGCTTCCAAAAATATCTCCAGTAACACAAGAAGAATGTACCCTTACCATTATCGGTTCATCCTTTTCCCAGGCCCCTTTGATCAATGCCAAATGAATATCTTCAGTATTTGTCTGTCGAAATGCAATCAGGTCAAAATCACCAAAGGTGGTAGGAAGATTTACCCCTATTTCTCTTTTTATGAGACTTTCGTTTTTCAGTCTGTAGGCTATTAGGTCTTTGATTGAAACCAATTTTAAATTGAACTTCTTCGCAACCTTCACTAAATCAGGTAACCTTGCCATGGTACCGTCCTCATTCATGATTTCCACCAATACCCCTGCAGGAGAAAGACCAGCCAACCTTGCGAAATCTATGGCGGCTTCTGTATGACCTGATCGTCTCAAAACACCTCCTCTTTTTGCTTTAAGAGGAAAAATATGGCCCGGCTTTCCCAATTCATCAGGATGAATAGAATCGTCAACCAAGGCTTTTATGGTTTTGGCCCTATCACTTGCCGAAATCCCGGTAGTACAGCCATGTCCAATAAGGTCTACTGACACAGTAAAGGGTGTTTCAAATGTAGCTGTGTTATTACCCACCATCAAATGTAGCCCCAGTTTCTCGCATCTGTCTTCGATCAAGGGTGCACAAATTAAGCCCCTACCATGGGTAGCCATAAAATTGACGATTTCGGGTGTTACTTTTTCCGCAGCACAAATAAAATCCCCTTCATTTTCTCTATCCTCGTCATCTACTACGACGATCACTTCTCCATTTTTTATGGCCTCAATTGCTTCCTCTATGGTATGGAGTTCAATATTTTTTGACATAATTATTATCCGAATTCTTAAATTTCAAGTTTCAAAATTACAATCCTTTGGGTTACAAAACAGGTTTTGACCAATTAAAGTTTGGCTTAAAAACTAACTACAATTCCAAGCTGTTTGTCTATTTGAACCTGAAATGTTTTCAGCTCCATGTAGAGTTCCAATCTTTCAGAAATAATTGATTCATCCAAATGCTGATTTTCTGCTTCTTTGATTTTTTGACGAGATTCCTCCAATAATTTCTTTATGACTTTTTTCTTTAAATGCAGCACATTATCATAAACTGTTTTGGCAAGGTCATCAGCCTCATGATGGGTAAAAATTTGATGCCTGCTTTCCCACAAAGTAGAGAGTTCATACTTACGTGTAACCATGCCAATAATTTCCTTTTTGACCTCCTGATCATCTGATGATAGAAAAAAGTCGGGTTGTGGAATCACTTTATTTTCAAGGGCTGTCTGATATAAATTAAGGATTTTCCTGAAAACAGGAGTTTCAAAATTCAACTCTGCTGTTTCCTGAAGGAGATATTCACACACAGAGGTTTTCTCTGAGACCATCTCAAACCCATAATTGACCAGCAGCCTCATCATTTCCCTTTCCTGAATATAAATGAGGGAGGCATTGGACAATCCTGTTTCACTTGTTGAAAGGGTATCTTCTAACTTCGTCTCTACAGGTGTTTCCCTTTGATCTTTAAAGTATTTATCCTTTTCACCTTTGATGAAGATCTTGTTCAGTTCAGTGAGGATAATATCCTCATCAATATCCAACAAGGATGCTGATTGTCGGACATAAACTGTTCGAATGATCGGATCAGGAATTTTTGCCAAGCTAATGACCACCTGTTTGATCAAATCTGCTTGCTTAATAGGATCATTAGCTGCTTCCTCAGCATAGAGTGCGATTTTGAATGCAATAAAGTCTTGGGCTTTTTGGGTCAGATAACCAGAAAAAGCATGTGAACCTACTTTTCTAGAATAACTGTCCGGATCTTCTCCTTGAGGAAAAACGACAGCTTTTACATTAAGTCCCCCTTCCAAAATCATATCAATTCCTCGAAGAGAGGCTTTGATCCCGGCTGCATCTCCATCGTATAAAACGGTAACATTATCAGTAAACCGTTTGATCAATTTGATCTGATTTTCGGTCAAAGAGGTACCTGAAGAAGCCACCACATTTTCTATTCCGGCCAAGTGCATGGATATGACATCAGTATATCCCTCGACGAGGTAGCAGTTATCCTTTTCCCTGATGGATTTTTTAGCTTGAAAAACACCGTACAGGGTATCACTTTTATGATAAACTTCTGTTTCTGGGGAATTGATGTATTTGGGCTGTTTTTTATCCTGGGTCAAGATCCTAGCTCCAAAACCTATCGGTTTACCTCCAAGATTGTGGATTGTAAAAGTCACCCTACCTCTAAACCTGTCATATAGCCGCTCAGGATCTCCTTCCTTTTGAAGAATCAGTCCTGCTTTAAGCATTAATTCTTCTGAATGGCCTGCCAGCTTCCCTGCTTTTAAAAAATGGTCCCAACCATCAAGCGCATAACCTAAATCAAATTTGTCAATGATGGCCTGATTAAATCCTCTTTCTTTAAAATAGCTTAGTCCAATCGCACGACCTTCCTCAGTCGTAAGATTGTTTCGAAAAAAATCCTTGGCAAAATTCAGTACAATGTAAAGGCTTTCACGTTCATTGTAAGCCTGAATTGCTTCTGGGGTTTCCTGTTTTTCTTCTTCAATTTCAATTCCATATTTCTGAGCAAGATGTCTAATGGCTTCATTGAAGCCAATTCCTTCAATGTCCATGACAAACTGAATGGGATCTCCTGCCTTCCCACATCCAAAGCATTTGTAAATCTGTTTTACGGGAGAAACTGAAAATGAAGGTGTACTCTCATTGTGAAAGGGACAGCAGGCCCAGAGATTCTGTCCCTTCTTTTTCAAAGGCACATAGTCATTGACTATATCTTCAATATCTGCTCTTTCTTTGACTTTTTCTGTAGTAGTTCTGCTGATCACGATTTTGGAATTGTAGATTCAAAGATAAAAAGTATTCCTGCAAAACATATCTGTCTTGAAAGCTGAAACTATTCGAATATATTGAAGGTTAGTTTAGAGCTGACAAATACATGAAAAAAAACAAAGATTTTCCATTTAGAATAATTATAAACTATTTTGCAGGGAAATTGACAAACCATTAAATGATATTAAATAACGAAAATATATTGAAGTCCCTTTCCAGAGTAGAGGATCCTGATTTGAAAAAAGATCTTGTGACTTTGGGAATGATACAAAACATTGAAATCAAAGAAAAGAAAGTCAGCTTCAATGTTGTATTGACCACTCCTGCTTGCCCACTCAAAGAAGTAATTAAAAATAATTGCATTGAGGCACTTAAAGAGGATTTTGGAAAAGACGTCGACTTGGACATTACCATGACTTCTAATGTCACCTCAAGCAGGTCAAATACGCCACTTCTCCCAAATGTAAAAAATATCATCGCTATTGCTTCAGGTAAAGGCGGAGTAGGTAAATCAACTACTGCTTCCAATTTGGCAGTAGCATTGGCCAATGCAGGAGCTAAAGTGGGATTGATAGATGCGGATATCTCGGGTCCATCAATACCTATGATGTTCAATGTAGAAGGAGAACAGCCTGGAATAAAGCAAGTTGATGGCAAGAATATCATTATACCAATTGTTCAATACGGAGTCAAATTGATGTCAATTGGATTTCTAACCCCTTCGGATGCCGCAGTAGTTTGGAGGGGACCAATGGCGAGTTCAGCATTAAAGCAATTCATCGGGGATGTAGAATGGGGAGAATTAGATTATTTGTTGATTGACCTTCCCCCAGGAACTTCTGACATCCACCTTACCATGGTTCAGACTGTCCCGGTAACAGGTGTTGTGATCGTGACTACACCTCAAAAAGTGGCTTTGGGTGATGCAACAAAAGGATTGACCATGTTCAGGCAACCTCAAATTAATGTACCCGTTTTAGGTGTTGTCGAAAATATGGCCTATTTTACACCAGAGGAATTACCCAATAATAAATACTACTTATTCGGAAAAGAAGGTGGTAGAAGATTGGCGGAAAAATACGGAGTGCCTTTGCTTGGAGAAATTCCTATTGTACAAAGTATCCGTGAAAGTGGTGATTCCGGATATCCTGCCGTTTTTAAATCCGGAATTACAGAAATTGCGTATTCAACATTAGCGGAAGCAGTAGCAAGGCAAGTTGCCATCAGAAATGCTGAAAAAAATAAAACAGAAATCGTACAAATAAATTAAAATAATGAACGCATCACTGATTGATCAAGTAGAATTGGCTTTGGATAGTATAAGACCCTATTTGGAAGCTGATGGCGGGAATGTGAAGATTGTGGAAATCACGGATGATTTGGTTTTGAGATTGGAATTGACAGGTACTTGCAGTTCGTGTCCAATGTCCACAATGACCCTTAAAGCAGGAGTCGAAGAAGCAGTTAAAAGAGCTGTTCCTAAAATTATTAAGGTCGAGGCCGTTAATGTCGTCATTGCCTAACAATATCCGAATGAAAATAAATGCATTTAGTTCAGGAATCAGACTATTATGGTTCCTTTTTTTTATTTTTAATAGTATTTTTTTACAGGCCCAAAATTTCTTTGGACAGCCCTATCAACATCAACATGATGAGAAATGTGGCGCAGTATATATGGAAAAACTGCAGGAAGAAAAAATGGGGATTCACGGTTCAAAAGAATATTTTGAATCTTGGATGAAAGGCAATATTCAAGAAAGGAAAAACAGACCTCAAAGTTTTCAACGCCAACAAAATGATGTCAGGGTTATTCCAGTCATTGTTCACGTGATCCATAATGGAACCAATATAGGACAGGGTGCAAATATCCCGATATCCCAAATTGAAGCGCAAATAAGAATTTTAAATGAAGATTTCAGGCGTCAGAATCCAGATGCTATTCAAACATCTGAAGAATTTTTACCCTTTGCAGCTGATTCAAACATTGAATTCGTTTTGGCCAAACAAGATGTTAGAGGTTTTCCCACAGACGGCATTAATAGAGTTTTGGGCCCAAAAACCACTTATGGGTCTAATGACCTGTTATCTATCGGTCAGATAGCACTTTGGCCACCTGAGGAGTATTTAAATATATGGGTTTTGCCGTTTACATCACCAATTATTGGGATCGCCTCCCCTCCTATCACGAGCCTTCCCGGTTGGGGAGGGAACCCATGGCCTCGGGAAATTGATGGAATCTGGGTTGATTACAGGTATTTTGGAGAAGGAGGAAGTGCAGTTTCAGGTTCTAGTGGTAGGACTGCTACCCATGAAATCGGCCACTTTTTTGGACTTAGGCATATTTGGGGTGATGGTGGGTGTGACGTAGATGATTTTGTGACCGATACACCACTTCAAAGCGGATCAAATAGCGTATGTAGAATAAATAATCCAAGATTTACATGTGAATCCAGGGATATGAATGAAAATTACATGGATTACACTGCCGATGCATGTATGAACATTTTCACTGTGGGACAGGTCGAAAGAATGGATGTGGTTTTGGAAGAAAGCCCGAGGAGGGCATCATTGGTCAATAATAGGGCAACTATTGTCCCCATACTGCAACCGAATGACCTTGCATTCGAAAGAACTATCGAACCGCAGAATTTCATATGCAATCTTACCTTACTTCCTCAGTTTGAAGTTTTAAATGCAGGTAATAATCGGATTACATCAGCTAGAATAGAAATTAAAAATAACGGATCTGTTCTTCAAACCAGAACCTTCAATTTCAATATTGCTTCAGGGGAGACCGCCAATGTAACTTTTGATCAGATCACACTTGCTCCAACAGGCAACAATTTTGAGGCTAACATATTATTGGTTAATGGTAATACAGATCCAAATCCGGGTAACAATACCTTTATTTCATCACCAGTCATTCAACCTTCCTTAAATTTGCCATACCAGTTAAATTTCAACACATTCAATCAAACTTGGGATATAAAAAATCCAGATGCGGGTTTTACATGGGAGGAAACTGAAATAATAATTGATGCAAATCCTGAAAAAACTATTTTCATCAGGAACTATGAGTATGAGGCATTGGGCGAACAGGATTTCTTGGTATCTCCCCAATTTGACCTAAGCCAGGTCAGCAATGCACAGCTCACTTTTAATATGGCTCATGGTCCTTATGACGCCGAAGGATTCGGAGATTTTTTGATGATCGCTATTTCAACAGATTGTGGCAACACATTTGGAATTTCAGAAGCACCCTACGACAAAAATGAAGATTTTCTCCAAACAACAGCTCCTACTTTAGACGAGTTTATACCTTCCACTTCAAACCAGTTCAGAAGAGAAGTAGTTAATTTGAGCAAATATGCAGGACAACCAAATGTTAGAATAGCATTTATAGCCATAAATGGGTATGGCAATAATATTTATCTAAAAGATATTGAGATATTAACAGAGGAAGAATATAGGTATGATGCTGTAATGACTGAACTGATCACCCCTGCTCCTATCGGTAACAATTCTCATGAAAATGAAAGCATATCGTTGACAAACACTGGCAATTTACCCATTTCAGGTTTCGTCTTCAACAGAATCGTCAATGGACTTTCACAGAACTTTTTAGCAAGAGGCACACAGCTTCTACCTGGCGAAACTACAAATATCACTTTACCAAATTCCACAAGACAGGGTTTAAACAGACTTGAATACAACCTTTTGTATCCAAGTTTTGACCAAAATGAAAGAGGCCCCATCAATCTTCTCAGATTTGTGATTATAAATTCTGAAACTATTATGGCACCTTGGAGAGAAAACTTCAATAACATGACCTCTTTAAATCCTTGGATTTCATTGAATCCTGAAAATAATCTGAATTCATGGATACTTTCTGCCACACAGACCGGGGAAACTGGATCAAACGTTGCGAAAATTGAAAGTGAGGCCCCTAACAATAGTTTTTGGCTTGGATCTCCTATTTTTGACTTGACAGTTAGCAGTCAAGCAAGTGTTTTCTTTGACAGGGCAGCAGGGTCTATGAATCAAGGTGCTGTATTTAAGGTAATGGCAAGTAGTGATGGGGGTGGATCCTATCAGGAAGTTTATAGAAAGACAGGTTCAGAAATCACTACAATCGAAGCCAATGAAGCCAACCCAAATAACAGTTCTGAATTTGTAAGGGACTATGTAGATTTGACAGAATATTCGGGCCCTAACAAAAGGGAAACTCGATTGGCATTTGTTTTTGAAAATGGTGATTTGAGTAATGGACCCGTTTATCTGGATAACATAGAACTCTTCCTTTCAGCAAATGAACAGCCTGTTGATCCAGGCTTAGGAAACACCATTATATATCCTAATCCCACTGATGATCTTTTCAACTTAGTTTTCAATTTTCAGGAGTTTGAAACTGTCAATATCCAAATATTCAGTCCAACAGGAGCTTTGGTTCAAAATGTGGATTACCCCAATACCTTGAACCAGACTTATACCTTTACCTCCAGACAGTTTTCAAAAGGTTTGTTTATCATAAAAATAACAAGTAGGAGTATTACTGAAACAAGAAAACTATTTATAAGATAGTGCCAAACCATATTAAATTTATTCTAGATTGGCTTTTTATATGATTTGTTTAAAACATTTAGCGGGCTGATTTCTTCTGGCTTATGATTTGAGAGATTCAAATTAACAACGTTTATCTTGGTAGTTGGGACAGAATTGATTCCTATTGCAGATATTTGTTGGTCAGGAAACAAATATAATTTTACCTTTATACGTTAATTCAAATAAGACATTTAATACATGGGGAATTTTAAGGAATCATTGAAAAAAATCACCGTTCACTTCGCATTGGTTCTTGGCATTTTCATACTGATTATTGTACTTTTTCTTAAAGTATATCTTCCTTCATATACCAATCATGGTCAAACTGTCACAGTACCTGACTTGGAAGGATTTGAATATAATGAACTTCAATCTTACCTAAATGCGAGGGACCTTTCCTTTGAGGTAACCTTGGACAGTGGATTCAATGCGGAATTAAAACCATTAAGTGTTCTTAAACAAACCCCAAAACCTGCTAGTAAAGTAAAAAATGGAAGAAAAATTTATGTAACCCTCAATTCCAAGAATGCACCTTTACTCAAAATGCCCAATCTTGTAAATAGTCAACTTAAAAATGCTCAAGAGATTTTGGGTAATATTGGATTGATAAGGGGAGAAATCATATATGTTCCGGATATTGGCATCAATGTGGTTTTGGAACAAAAATACAGAGGAAGAAATATACCCGAGGGATTTGAAGTTCCCAAAGGTTCTCAGATTGATCTTGTGGTTGGAGATGGATTGGGCAATCAGATATTGGATGTTCCAAACCTTATTGGCATGGATGATATAGATGCGGAATTTCTAATAATCGGCTCAGGCCTTAGAATGGGAAGGCTAAATTATGTGGAAACAGACAGTGTGCCATCAGGAATTATAATTCAGCAAATACCTCCTCCCGGTGCTACTGTAAAAACCGGTGAACCCATAGATCTTTGGATTTCTGAATCCAACGACAACAGGAATAACTTAGATGATTAGGTTCAAATTCATATTGAACAAATTTGTTTTTGTGCTATATATGGTGCCAATGCTGGCCTATGGGCAATTCCAACAGTTACCTACGCCTGCTTGGGCGAAGTCCAAGACAAAAAGCGGAACTACAAACAGGGTAATGGCAGACCCAGTTAGCCTCCCTTTTTGGGATGATTTTTCCAATAATGAAATCGATACCACAAAGTGGATCATTGAAGGCGCCACCCAATCATTCACTGTTGGCAATTCAGCACCGACCTTGGGAGTAATCCTTTTGGATGGCGTGGATACAAGTGGTAGGCCTTATTCCAACGTTCAGTTCGAGCAGGGATTTACAGATCGAATCACCTCTCAACCCATAAACCTTTCTGGTATTTTGCCCTCCGAATCAAACTCTGTTTTTATAAGCTTTTTTTGGCAGGCAGGGGGTAAAGGCGAATTGCCTGACCCCAATGATGAGATCAGTCTACAGTTTCTTGATCCTGATGGTTTTTGGTTAACTGTTTGGGAAAAATCAGGGGGGTTGACCGCAGAGCAGTTCTTTTTCACACAGGAAATCATAAAGGTTGATCCGGACTTTCATCACGCAGGTTTTCAGTTCCGATATCAGATCAGGGGAAGAAGTTCAGGGCCCTTTGACAGTTGGCTGTTGGATTATGTATTTTTAAACAAAAACAGAAACCAATCTGATTTAAATTTTCAGGATAGGGCTTTGACTGAATTGAATGCAAGACCCTTTGAAAAATATTCTGCTATTCCTTTAATTATGTTACAGAAAAATCCCGAGGGATTCTGGAACAATACAGGAAATGAATTCAAGAATCTGAGCAGTACATTCAGGGCAATGGAATACAGCATTGAAATTCGGGAATCTGCAAATCAAAGCCTCATAAAATCCTTCAATAGCAACACCCCTTTCAATCCAGTACCTACGGCGCAAGAAAGGCGTACTTTTACAAGTAACCCATTTTCAGAAATCCCATTACCAGAAGTTGAAACAGATTATGAGTTGATCACTTATTTGGTCACAGGTGATGACATTCTCACGGTAACTGAAAACGGGGGAACCGTTAGCTATCCCGAAATTGACTTTAGGGTAAATGATACTGTTAGAACAAGTATTCCCATCAGGGACTATTTGGCCTATGATGACGGAAGTGTAGATTATTCGGCCGGTATCAATCAAAGATCAGGAATGCTGGCAACCAGGTACGAGGTAGAAGACCCGTTTTTTCTTAAAGGAATCAGCATCAATTTTACAAACTTCACACAGATCGGACGGGTAATCGACTTGACAGTCTGGACTGATTTGGATGAAGATCCTGTTTATGTAAAGGAAGTATTTATTCCGGAAAAAAATGAACTGAATGAATTTGCTTATTTTGAGCTTGATCAGAATATATCTCTTGATGGCACATTCTATATAGGCTTTTCTCAGTTTACAAATGAATTTGTTTACGTGGGACTGGACAAGACCTATGATAATGGACAGGAGATTTTCTTTAACGTAGTGGGTGCCTGGGTTCAAAACGAAATTGTGGAAGGTTCATTGATGATGCGTCCACATTTGACCCTTACAGCACCAGTAGAAGTTGATTCAGAAAGCATTTTACTTTTCAAAGTGTACCCAAATCCTGTTAGTGAAAGACTGTATGTTGAGGGCGAATTTGAATATTTTGAAATTTTTGACCCTATGGGAAGAAATTTAAGCTTGCCCAATGAGGATTACGAAAAGGGAAAAATCATTAATTTTGTTGGACAACAAAAAGGCATATATCTATTAAAGACTTTTAACAGTCATAAGGAACAAAAATCATTTAGAATTTTAGTTAAATAATCTAATATGGAAGACATAACAGTATCAGAACTCCGGGAAAAACTAGAAAACAAAGAAGACTTCTTATTTATAGATGTTCGTGAGGAGTGGGAATATGAAGAGGATAATCTTGGAGCCCTCAACATACCCTTGGGCCAATTACCCCATCAGCTTAAGGATTACATAAAAGATAGAAACAAGGAAATCGTTGTCCAATGCCGGTCGGGTGCAAGAAGTGGGAATGCAAAGAAATATATGGAAACGCAAGGTTTTAACAAGGTTAGGAATCTTCTTGGAGGCATGCTGGCTTACAGGGCCATGGAAGAAGAGGAAGATTAAAGCAAATCTTTAAAATTAAAGGCAGTATTTTATCTTAAAATGCTGCCTATTTTTAATTTAAGTTAATCCCCAAAACGAGGCCAACCCAAGGCCTTTTTTGATAAATCCAAAAATTTGAATTGTGGTCCAACAGATTGTCCCAACCCAAAGGCAATCCCAAATTAAGATAATCTACGGCAAAGCTCACTGCTATGTCATTGAACCAAAGATTGATGTTTTTTTTGAATGAGGAATATTTTGTCCTATTATTGATATGATAATACTACCAAAACTATGATAAATAAAGAAACAATCCTTTGCCTATTGGCAACTATCCTTACGGTAACAGCTTTTGCGCAAAATGCAAAAAAAATAATAGAGTCTAATTTCAATGACAAAGAATCCATTTCGCATTTTAGGTATCTGGCTTCAGATGAAATGATGGGGAGAGATCCTCTCCGTCCTGAAATTGAATTAGCTGCAAGATATATCGCTGAACAGTTTTGGAAGTATGGTGCAAAGGAAATACCTGGAGCAAATGGCTATTATCAGGAAATTCCATTTAGAATCTCCGGACCTCCAACCGTCGGAAGGGTTTCGCTGGGAAGCAATTCGTTCTCACAAGGTGACAACCTTTTGGTTTTGGATGGACCTTCGTTTTCAGGCGATTTTGAATTGATAGTAGTAGGATACGGACTCGAAGCCGATTATACAGGTAAGGATGTCAAGGGAAAAGTAGTAGTAACCAACGTGGGGGCTCCAAATAGACTGAGTCCTGCAGACCTTTTTAGTTCTGGAAGAGAAAAAATAAAATTAGCTCAATCAAAGGGAGCAGTCGCATTAATAGAAATGTATAATGTACCGACAATTCCTTGGAACCTTGTTGCCAATTTTCTTAACAGGACACAACTGACATTGGATAACACCAAAGGGGTAGAAAGTCTTCCTTACTTATGGCTGAGGGATCTTAACAACGAACATATAAATGCTATCGGGAAAGGTGAAATAAAAAAAGCCGAAATTCTTGTTGAAGGAAAAATTAATCGCAGCATCACAGGTAAAAATGTGGTGGCTTTTATAGAAGGTACAGACCCAAAGCTAAAAAATGAATATGTAATGTTATCGGCCCATTATGACCATGTCGGGGTTGGAACACCCAATGCTGAAGGCGACTCTATCTATAACGGGGCCAGAGATAATGCTGTAGGAATTGTGGCAGTGATCAATGCGGCAAGACATTTTGCCAAAAACCCTCCCAATCGTTCGATCTTACTATGTGGATGGACTGCCGAGGAAAAAGGTTTGTTGGGTTCAGCTTATTTTGCTGAAAATCCATTGATTCCTCTAAAACAAATTATTTACAATCTGAATATTGATAATGGTGGGTATAATGACACTTCATTGGTAACTATTATAGGATTGGGAAGAACCTCAGCAGACCCTCTCTTAGAAAAAGCCTCAGCAGAATTCGGTCTGAAAGCCATAGCAGACCCTGCTCCCGAGCAAAATCTATATGACAGGTCTGACAATGTGAGCTTTGCCAGAAAGGGTATCCCCGCTCCTACTTATGGTATGGGTTTTACTGCATTCGATGAGGAAATCACCAGACACTACCATGAACCCTCTGACCAAGTAGATAACTTTGACTTGGATTATGCATTGCTATATTGGAAATCTTACATCTTAGCTGCTGAGAATATAGCCAATTGGAATGAAAGACCTGTTTGGAAAAGCGGTGATAAATATGAAGCTGTTGGGAAAGAACTTTACGGAATCAAATAGATTTAGTAAATCCCAATGTTGGAACCATCCTATTTTTTCACTAAGTCAATTCAAAAACAAAAGGATTTATTCCCATTAATATCTAATTTGAATCAACTGAAAAAATAATTCGACAAATGAATTGATTCCGATACTTCTAATGGTAAAAATATTTTTGAAATTATTTATAAGTGCTATCATTTATTGTTTAGCACTTATTTTTTTGCCGAATTTTTATAAAAGTATTCTAAAAACGCTATAAAGGGCATTTTTTGATTTATTTTGAAATAAAATAGCATTATCAATAAACACGTTAATAGTCATTAAAATACTTTTTAAATAAAAAAAAACGCCTTTTGAAAAATTATTTTTTACTTTTATTAGGATATGAAATACATTTTGATCTATATTTACAGCATAATAATGTATTCGTCTACTCATAACAGCAATACATTTTTAAAAACTCTAAACATTATCGAGTCTGCAAACCAGATTCATCACCCTAAAATAAAATGTTATGAAAACGACTTTAAAGATTTTCGGACTTTCAATTGCTTTAACTTTATTAGCAGCATCAATTACTTTTGGCCAGCAATTGCCTCAATTCAGCCAGTACATTTTTAATGGACTTCACATCAACCCAGCTTATGCAGGATATAAAAATGAAGGCTATGTTCAAAGTACCTACCGAAGTCAATGGGTAGGTTTTGAAGGTGCCCCTAAAACCTTCACAGTAACTGCAGACCTCAGTGCCAATGAAGGTTTGATGGGATTTGGAGCATCTGTCATGTCTGACAAAATTGGTCCTACCAGCACTACAACCGGTTTGCTTACTTATGCATACAGGATCCAAACAGGAAGAGAATCATTCTTTTCATTGGGTGCCAGCGCAGGAGTTTCTCAATATATGATTGATGGTGACATGTTGAATCCTTTACACCAGAATGACCCAAACCTTCCTGCAGGTGTACAAAATATGATGACACCAAATATGAACCTTGGACTTTTCTATCATACCAATAAATTCTATGCAGGTTTAAGTGCTTACAACCTTATTGGTAAATCTGCTTTGGAAAGAGAAGATGTTGCCCTGGCATACCATGATGTTCATTTTTACCTGACAGCGGGTGTATTGATCCCTGTTACTGAGAATGTTCAGTTCAAGCCATCCTTCTTGGTAAAAGAAGTAAAAGGAGCTCCTACAAACTATGATTTGAATGGAATGGTATTGTTTATGGATAGGCTTTGGTTAGGTGCTTCCTACAGATCAAATGTCAAAATCTGGAATGAAAACCTAGAAGCTAGCAGCCCAACTTTGAGCAATAGAAATGCAGTTGCTTTTATTACTGAATTCTTTGCAACTCCAAACCTTAGAATAGGATATGCATATGACCAAAACCTGAATGTTCTTCAGGATATGAGAACAAATTCACACGAAATATCTCTTGGCTATTATCTTTCTGCAAGAAAAGTAAATATGAAAAATCCAAGGTATTTCTAAAAGATACAAAACGAGATAAAGATATAACTCTTCAATTATCGATTGGATAAAAAAAATTATCCAATCCCCCATCAAAGTTCAGGGAATCCCGAACCACATGAGAAACGCTCACTTAGGCGGATATCATAAAAGAGATTTTTTAAGTTTAGAGTCTATAAATTCAAAAGGCTGCCTGGGGTGATTCACCTTACTAGGCAGCTTTTTTTTATGCCAATTTCTCATTTATAAGATAATTCCCTCAACTGAATAAAATAAACAATAACTATAAAGAATTGGAATAAAACAGATTAACTGTCAAATGGTAAGTTGTACCTACAAGATTAGTATTTACAAAATCAATAAAAAAAAGCACCTAGTTATCAGATTTCTGCTTTGTACATCAAAAGTTTTTTTAATTGGAATAAAAATAAAAATTTTGATAAACCCTAGTAAGTGTTTATCACCCAATTTAGGTAGGTTATTATCTATCTATTGATTTTCTCAAATTCCTGATCACCCAAGATACTGGATTTTGTAAAATAAATGTTTGAAAAATATTTTCTTGTTCCTCTTGAACTATCAGGCGGACCATTAAAATGTTTTAAGACTTTTCTGTATTCCCGAGTAGGAATCTGAATTTTTGAAAATCAATACTTAGACTAACCTCCATACTCTTCAATTATTAATAAAAAGGCAATGAAAAAAACAATTACCTACTTCGCCAATCTGGCTTTACTTTTGGTATGGAATTTTTTGGCAATACCAAATGAGGTTCACGCGCAAAATCAGCCAAATTTATTGGATTTAAGAACTTGCGGTAGCTCCTGTTCGTCAAACAACTTCACAATTAAGGAAGTGTATTTGAGTAATGTTAACGGGGTTCCATTATCAAGCTCCTTTGCCACCTGTACACCTGGTGTACAACAAACAGCCTTTATCTCCTTTGTGTACAATTCAAATTCCGGATCAAGTACCAGTAACACAAGGCTGTTTGCTGATTTAATTATTGGGGGCAATTCAGAATACATAAACATTTGGATTGGCAACCTCCCTTCTGCAAAAAACATTGACAGGGTTGTCACACTCAACCACTCATTTACATGGACCTGTGGGGCTGAAGTAAAACTGGACTCCCCAACATTGGCATGGACTACTTCAGGATCGGCTAATTTATCTACCAGTTATGAGTGTAATAGTTACCCCAGTGCACAATGTCAATTTGGAGCGGATATAGTGGTGGATGCACCTTTGGCTGTCCAATTTGATTTTACAGCATGTACCGTCAATGGGTCAACCTCGGTTAATTTTACATCGACTACCAATGGTGGTAGTCAGCCTTACCAATACAATTGGAATTTTGGAAACAACGCCAATCCTACAACTTCCAATATACCAAATCCAACAGTTACATACTCTTCTGCTGGCTCTGCCACATTAATTGTGACAGACTCGAAAGGTGTTTCAAATACATTTACAAAAACAGTTACAATTCCAAATGAATTATTAGTCACTTCAACCGCATCGCAACCTACCCCAGGTAATAATGACGGATCTATCCTATTAAGCACTGCAGGCGGAACCGGGGATAATTCCGTTTCTTGGAATGATGGCAACACGGAATTCGAAAGAACCGGTTTGGCGGCGGGGACATACATAGCTACTGTAACCGATGAATTCAATTGTAAAAAATCCATTACCATAGTTCTGACTAGCCCTGAACCAAATATAAGTATCATTAAATCCGGGGTTTATGAGGATACTAATGGTGATGGTATGCAAAGTGCAGGAGATAGAATCAATTATACTTTTTTGGTGACAAATACAGGGAATTTCCCATTGAATAATGTAATAGTCGTTGACCCTTTGATTAATTTGACGGGCTCTTCTTTTTCCCTTCCTGTAGGACAATCAAATAATAATGCTTTTGCGGGTACTTATGTTTTAACACAACAAGATATTGAGAATGGATTTTTCACCAATACTGCTACTACGACTGCAAACGCCGGAAACATTCAGGTTAAAGCAACAGACAGTCATACTGAAAATTTTACCAAACTACCAAGACTGAAAGTTGAAAAAACCCAGATCGATGGTCCAAATCCTGTGACAGCCGCAGGTCAGCAATTAACTTATGAAATAACTGTCGAAAATACAGGGAATGTCAATATTTCCAATATTGTGGCCACTGACTTTTTACCAGAAAGTTCTACTGGAATTGTTTTAAATGTTGTCAGTGGAGATACCCAAAACCCTGGAATTTTGGATGTGGGTGAAATTTGGATTTATTCTATTGTTTACACAGTTGAACAAAATGTTTTTGATACAGGGGACAATTTGGTCAATGTTGTAAATGTAAATTCCACCCAAGTCCCCGGTCCGATAGTAGCCTCCGCTGTAACCCCTACGGTACTTTCCCCTGCGCTTGCCATATCGAAAGCAGTAACTGAAACAACCTATGCCGCTCCGGGTGATGAATTGAACTATACCATTACGGTATCCAATACAGGAAATGTGACTTTGGAGAACATCTCAGTGGTAGATCCTTTAACAGGACTGAATACCACTATTTCAATCCTTGCTCCGGGTGCATCTCAGGACATCAACACGACCTATGCAGTCGATCAGGATGATATTGATGCAGGTTCTGTTTCCAATACGGCAACGGCTGCTATTAATGATTTATCGGTAAGTGATGATGTAACAGTAACAGCTACCCAGTCCCCTGCCCTTGCCATATCGAAAGCAGTAACTGAATCAACCTTTGCCGCTCCGGGTGATGAACTGAATTATACCATTACGGTATCCAATACAGGAAATGTGACTTTGGAGAACATTTCGGTTGTCGATCCATTAACTGGTTTGAACACAACAATCACTGTTCTTGCTCCGGGTGCTTCTCAGGACATTAATACCACCTATGCAGTCGATCAGGATGATATCGATGCAGGTTCCGTTTCCAATACGGCAACGGCTGCTATTAATGATTTATTGGTAAGTGATGATGTAACCGTAACAGCTACCCAGTCCCCTACCCTTGCCATATCGAAGGCAGTAACTGAATCAACCTTTGC
>NZ_JBGSXS010000413.1:0-2181 GCF_041751335.1 Aquiflexum sp. | reverse complement strand
ATATTAGAGACAAGAACCAAGATGGGGATAGGTGATAGGTAGGGAGTTTGAAAAGGATGAAGGATGAAAGTTGTAAAATGGGCCGTCATCCTGAACGAGCTTTCTGTACGCCTTATTCAATCAGAAACCCTCCAGCGAAGTGAAGAATCTCTTGAGGGAGGTGTGACTACGCTTTCAACGGTAAGCCGCGAGACCCGATCCTCGAGAGATGCTTCCTACGTCATGACGGCTGCTCCGATTTATGTCATTGGGAAGTAGAAAAAAGTCTGTTTCCCTAACTTAGGCTATTAGACCTCTCCTGCCGTCGAGGTGACAAGGCAAAGTTTATTTATAGAGTTTGAACCTAAAATTAGATCAACCGTGCCTATATAAACCCAAAATCAAGCGAAATACCTCGCTGAATAAAAAGAAATAATAAATACAAATGGTAATGAAAATGAATGTACCAACCAACCATATGGCATCTAAAGTCTTGTTTCTTGGCTCTTGTTTTCCTGCCTACCGGCAGGCAGGTTGTTTCTAAAGTCTCACGCCTGCCTGCCGGTAGGCAGGTCTCACATCTCCAATCTAAAATCTACCTTCTAAAATCTTAAATCCCTCCCCTTGACCCCCTTCCGTATCATCATATCGTTCATCGTTCTTAGCATCATCGGATTTGCGTTGGTGCCGAGGCTGTCTGTGGATCTGAATCCGAGGGAGCGGGAACCTGTATTGACGGTAAGTTATGCGGTGCCACAATCAAGTCCTGAATTGGTGGAAAAACTGGCCACTTCTCCCCTTGAAGGTGCCCTGTCACAATTGGCTGATCTGAAGAAAATCAATTCCTTATCGAATTACGACAGGGGATCGATTACCCTTCGATTTGACAAGGAGACGGATATGGAGTTCAAGAAATTTGAGGTGGCATCCATCATCCGGCAAGTTTACCCCTCCATGGACAGGAAAGTATCCTACCCCTTGGTCACCCAATCGGAAGATAGAAGAAATGACCTGAAAACTCCGATCCTGACTTACTCTGTCAACGGCCCTTTTGCATCTTTTGAAATCAAGAAAATAGCCGAGGATGTGCTGAAGACTTCCTTGAACAGCTTTGAAGAAATAGAAGAAATCACTATCCGTGGAGCAAATGAACTTCAGTTGTATGTGACCTATGATATCAAAAGGCTACAAGCTTTCAGGCTGTCCAAGTCCGATGTGGAAGCTGTCATCAGAAATGCCTTTGGCAGGTCTTATCCCGGTTCTTTGGTCAACAACCGCGGAGAAACGCTTTTTATCCAAGTGGACCGCTCACTCAACAGCCTCAGCCAACTTGAAAATCTGTTGGTCACCAATCGGGAAGGAAAGGAGATTTTCCTAAAAGACCTGGCGAGGTTGACCTTGGAAGAAGCAGAACCATCCTCCTATTACCGTATCAACGGCAATAATTCCGTCACCTTATCCATCATCAACCGGGACGGGGTCAACAAAGTCCTTTTGGCCAAAAACATCAAAGCTGCCATTGAAGCCACAAAACCTTTGCTGCCGGCGGGATTTGAGGTCAGGTTGGAAAATGATGATACAGAGTTTTTGGAAAAGGAACTGAACAAGATTTACAAGCGCTCGGGGCTTTCTGTACTGATTTTGATCATATTCATTTTTCTGATCAACAGAAACCTGCGCTATCTCAGCATTTTGTTTTTGGGTATTGTCATCAATCTGAGTATAACGGGGATTATCCTTTACCTGATGAAGGTGGACATCCACTTGTATTCGCTTGCCGGATTGACGATATCATTTGGGCTGATTGTGGACAATGCCATTATCATGATCGACCATTTGCACAAGCATAAGAACAGAAAGGTTTTTGTGGCATTGTTGGCGGCGTCCCTTACCACCATTGCAGCATTGATGATTGTTTTCTTTTTACCTGAAGAAGACAGAAAAAACCTGACCGAATTTTCGGTAGTTGTTGCGGTGATGCTTGCGGTTTCACTTTTGGTGGCTTTGTTGTTTACCCCGGCGATGTATGAGATTCTTTTTGGACATAAAGCCAAAAAAGGTAGGGTACTGACCATGAAGCAGCTTAGAAAGAGGGTTAAGGCTTTTGGGGTTTACAGGAGAAGTATTGGTTTTGTGGCAAGGTTCAGGAAGACTTTTGTAACTGCTATTGTCCTGCTTTTTGGTCTTCCAGTATTTTTTCTT
>NZ_JBGSXS010000412.1:0-1693 GCF_041751335.1 Aquiflexum sp. | reverse complement strand
GGATTTTTTCTAAGAAAGTTCAAATAAAATAGCAATATAAAAACGTCCGATTTTTACCAGTATTCATTTATGGGTTTGGGTTATTTTTGTGTATAATCTTAAACCACAACTAATTATGGAACGAAGAAAATTTATTGTCACAACTGCGGCAATTACAGCATTTGGGTCAGACCTTATGGCATTCTCTAAAGAGAATAAAGAAGATAAAGATGGCTTCTTGGTCAAATCCGGTGAGGCCAGACACGGAAAGCATACGCCATACAAAGGAGTCAATCCCAATGATCTCAAAATTTCCAGCAAAGACACAGATGGACAAATGTCTGTATTTGAGTATATTGGTATGGAAAAAACAGGACCGCCCCTGCATGTACATTTGGAACAGGATGAAGTATTTTATGTAGTGGAAGGAAATTATCTTTTCCAGTTGGGCGATAAAAAGCACGAACTGACAGCTGGAGATACCATTTTCCTTCCCCGAAATGTTCCCCATACTTGGATACAGACTACAGAAAGGGGAAAGTTGATCTATATACTTCAACCGGCCATTAAAATGGAAGAGTTTTTCTACGCCATGGATGAATTGGGAAGGCCACCTTCTGTGGAGGAAGCAGAGAAGATTTTCATGGCACATGGGATGAAAAATGTTGGGCCACCATTAACTTTGAAATAATGATTCTCAGGGATTATTTACCTAGTCCACATTTACATGAGTACGTCAGGAAGCATCAGATCATCAAATTTGAATTTGGTGCCGGGGGGATAATTCCCTGCAAGGTCTATTGCCCCCGGCCTGAAACATGCCTCGTGTTTAGGCTCCGTAACGCACAAAAGGTTAGCTATCCCTCAAACCCGGAAATTTTGACCCATCCCAATTGCACCATTATCGGGCAGCATACAGTGGTTACAAATCGGTATACCGGAAGTGATTTTTGGATTTTGCAAATTGTACTTCAACCAAGCGCACTTTTCAGGCTTACAGGTATCCCAGCTTACGAAATCACCAATACATTTATTGATGCCGAAGCCATTTGGGGAAAAGAAATCAGATTAATACATGAACAAATGTGCAATACCGAAGGAATAGAGGAATTAATCCAGATTATTGAAGCATTTCTAGAGAAAGTCATCTTTAGGTCAAAATACAGTTTACAGGGAATTGACAAAGTGAGTTTCGTAATCTTAAATCAAAACAGGGCACTTTCCATGGATCAACTTGCTTCTGATGCTTGTCTGAGCAACCGGCAATTCCAGCGAAGATTTACCGAAAGGACTGGAATCGGTCCTAAACTTTTTGATAAGGTAGTGCGATTTGAAAAAGCATTTTTTATGAAAAACGCCTATCCCCATCTGGATTGGCTGAGTATCGCTTTGGCCTGTGGGTATTATGATTACCAGCATTTGGTCAAAGATTACAAGTATTTCACCAATATGACCCCAACAGGTTTTTATGAACTCGATACCAAAGCACCCGAAAGGACTTTTGGGGTGGTAGAGTTGCAGCAGGTTTAATAGTTTGGATTTCATTTTTAGAATTAATTTATGATTTTTTTTATGTAAACAAAATTGTTTATTTTTGTTTCATGGACTCAAGAATTCAACATATCAAAGGCATCCATCCTGGTGTTTTTCTGGATAGGGAACTCAAAAAAAAAGGTTTGTCCAAAGGTCCTTTTGCATTGTCTATCGGTGAGTA
>NZ_JBGSXS010000411.1:0-18764 GCF_041751335.1 Aquiflexum sp. | reverse complement strand
TAGAGGTGAAGACCCAAAGGTCAGAATCAAACCATTGCACAAAATGACCGTGGACCAAGTCACCAAAGAACTTTCAGCCAATGGATTTAAAATATCCCAGAACGGTCAGTTTATGAATATCCAGCATTTTTTGGTTTTTGAAAAAGAGTGAAAATTCCATATGTCCGGGGGATGGAAGTCAAGTATTATTTAACCTTTAATCCCACCTGATAATGGCTGCATTTTTCATGAAGAAAATCCAACAAATCATTCTCAGTTTTCCTGCTGTCCAAATAAACCCTGATGAACTTAGTCTTCCCTTTTTTGGGCTTGATTTGTATGAAATTAAGTTCACTGGATTCGTAGGGACCGGTCTCATCTTTCAATGGCCACCAATTTCTATGGAATGAATAAGTTTTACTGAACAGCATCAATCTGATTTTTGAAATTCCGGAAAATCGGAAGCTCTGCTTTTTTCCATTTTGGATGAAGATGATTTCCTCTTCTCTTAGTTTTATTTCTCCGGATTTTTTTGAATCGAAAAACAAATAATTGAACAATAGTATCAACAGTCCAAGGAAGATGGGCATACTCACAAAAATGCCCTAATTGGCCAATGACCTATCCAAAATCAAAAACAAGCCTAAGCCCATCACCATCAAACCAAAGGCTGAAATATTCAGCAATTGAGATGTATTGTTTGTTTCTTTGGTATCTAAAGCAAGTGTTTTCATAATCCTATATCAATAATAACAGGCTAAAGAAAGCGAGGGTTTCATCAAAAAAAATAACCTGACTTACAACATGCTTTTGCATTTAAAACTGAAAAGTCGAGGATTTAAGATTACATAATTGAATATACCGTTCAGAATCGGTAGTTTTAATACATGATGATAGACAATCTTTTGAAAATAGAAAAAATCGGTAAGCAGTTATTAAGAGGAGGAATTGCTATTTACCTAGCTTCCATTATATTTTTTACTCTGGGAAACATTAAAGGGACTGAGTTGGCCCAATTACATACCGGATTGGTGGGAATGCTGTTGTTTGGATTAATATTTATGCTCATGTTCCATTATAAAAACCCCAAAGCCGGTGCTATCGGGGGCGCGGGTACTGTCCTGTTTTTTTTGACCTCTGCTTTTTTGGTAGGATACAGTGACTTTGGTCAAAATGTCTCCGGATCAATCATCTTTCTCCGAATCATCAAGGATATTTTACTTGCTTTTGGTGCATTGGCACTGACCGGAGAATCGGTCAAAGAAATGGTCAGGTTGAGGATTACCAAACCATTTCCGAAGAGGTAAAAGATTTTTGATGAACGATGATTATTTGATTATCCGCCTATCAACAATTTAGATATACTATTTTTTTGAATTTTGGCTAAAGCCTTTTGGTTTTACAAATATTACGAATGGGCTAAAGCCACATTCCTATTGATAATTTTAGTCTTTAAAATTATAAATTCCCTGAACAGCAACGGATCGATCTATTTTTTCAAATTAACTGATATATCAAAATCAGCACTGCGATAATTACGATGGTCGTGTATATCAACTTATTGTTTTTTGCCAACCAATTTGGGAGATAAATATCAAAATTATCTGCTTGCGAATCCGAATATTTCCTTGCAATCAAGGTTACAGGGCAAATCGCTTTAAACAAAAGCAAAACAAGCCCTTCCAAAACAATGAGTCCAAGACAAATCCACACCCATTTATCTATTTTGTTGACGATAACCGCATACAGCAAATAAAAAATGACCACATTGAAAAATAACCAAATGGCTGTATGCAAGATTTTGATCCAAACCAATTTTGAAGCACTTTCCATACTTAATCAATCAGTTTTCCAATTTACCACAATCTTCCCAATTGATTGCCGGGACTCCAAAAATCTGTGGGCTTCAGCCAATTGATTAGCATTATACTCTCCACCAATTTCCGGGTCTAAAACTCCTTCTTGGTAAAGCTTCAACACTTCCTTCATACAATGCTGAAGCAAAGCAGGCTTGTCCTCTGCAATTCTCAGCATATTTACACCTATTATGCTGATCGATCGCATCATGAGGATAATAGGCGACCATATTCCAAAGCCGGCCGCTACCCTGAATTTGTGGAAAAAACTTTTGGAAGCAGACATGCTACTGCCACCATACACTACCATTTTCCCACCGCTGTTCAGCAGATTCATTCCTTTTCTTACTGAAATCCCACCAACTGGATCAAATATGGCATCAAGTTTTTTCTTCCAACCTGCTTTCTCCAATACTTTTTCAAAATCCTCATTTCTATAATCAATCGGAAGATCCACACCTTGTCCTACCAGGTAATCTAACTTATGGGAACTGGCAGTTCCTGCAATCACACAACCCTTTCTTTTGGCCATTTGAATCAGGGCCGTCCCAACTCCTCCGGCAGCAGCGTGAATAAGAACATGGTCACCAGGATGTAAATTGAGACATTCTTCCAATGCATACCAAGCAGTGCTATATTGAACTGAAAGGGCAAGGGCCTTACTTGCTGGCACCTCATCACTTAAAGGAATCACCGCCAATTCAGGTGTCAAGACATGGCTGGCATACCCGCCAAACCTGCTGAAAGCCAAAACCCTGTCCCCTACTTTAACACTTTTGACCGATACTCCGATTTTCTCTACTCTTCCCACAGCCTCATATCCTATAACCGTAGGCAAAGAGGGACATTCTCTATACAGCCCAAGCCGCGCCATTACATCAGCATAATTGAGACCAAAGGATTCTGATTTAATCAAAACTTCATCTTCGGCAGGATCGTGTAACTTTAAATCACGGAGTTCAAATGCTTTATCAGCATCACCGTTTTGGACAAGGTAGAAAGCTTTCATAGCTAAAAATACCATATTTTGTTGATAAGGTGAATTTTACATTTTAAAAAACATGGTTATCCCCTTCTTTGCCAGTAACCCATTATTCTACTATAGACATGACGGAAGACCGATGGACCGGGCATTTCTATCTCCTAACAAGAATTATATTGAATTACCATTTTACTGACATCAATGGGTGCATACATAATAAAACATGTACTTAACTCCTTCTCAAATCCAATCTAATTTCTCAACTGTTTGTGATGATATGACTTCACCTGTATGCTTGGTAGATTTGGGCTCGATCAACATGACATGAACTTCTTCCCCATCTTTGGTCCATGGAAAATGTTCTACACCTTTTGGAACAATCAGAATCTCTCCGGGACCAGTTGTCACCGTCTCCCTATCCTTGAAATCCATCATCAGCGTTCCGCTGATCACCGCAAACATTTCATCTTCCTCTTGGTGGCTGTGCCACACAAATTCTCCTTTTAATTTAGCCAGTTTGACAAAGTTTTCATTGAGTTCGCCGATGATATAGGGATGCCAAAAATCTGATATTTTATTGAGTTTTTCTTTAAGGTCAGTTTTCATAAATTGAATATTTTTAGGGGTTTTATTTAAAGGTTAAATAAAACAGACATAGATTTGTTTCTGATCAAAATTCAACTGAATAAGATATTGATAATATGCGGATAAATATAAGTGCAATTTTGGTTGGTTTAGGAATGGTTTTGGTTTCCTGTCAAGCCGTGGAAAAGAAATCAATCAGTGATGATATTGCTACCATCACGGCAATATCCGCCGAAAGGGCAAAAGCATTCAATGAAGGGAATGCCAATGGGATTGCAACACACTTTACCGATGATGCTTATCTAATGGCCCCGGAATCAGAAACAAAGAGAGGAAAAGAAGCTATTCAAGCTTATTACCAAGCTATTTTTGATGAGTTTGAATCAGAACTGGAAAGTGGTTATGAAGATGTGAAAATCGACGGAAATTTGGCTTACGGACGGGGATTTGCCAAAGTATGGCTCACACCCAAATCGGACGGAGAAAAAATCTATTCGGAATCGAAATACCTCAATATCCTTGAAAGGCAGTCAGATGGCACCTGGAAAACCACCCATGATATCTGGAACGGTAATGAATAGGTCTCCAAAAAGGAAGATGAAGGTTTTTAAATATTGACTATTTACCTTGAAACAGCATAAGTTTGAATGCTGAGTACAAAAACAGGTGTCGGATTCAACCCATTTTATTAGATTTTTATTTTGGTCTTTTCAATTGTCCGTCTCTGCTCCAAAATTGTTCAAAATCGTTCATCAGTATTTAATATAAACCCATAAATCCGGGAGTTTGAGGCGTTTTTCATGTTGGCATTTCTATTGGGAAGGTTTTGAAAATCCAACACTGAAATGCTCAAAAACTATTTTTTCACCGCCTGGCGCATCATGGGCAGACAAAAAGGCTATACTGCCATCAATATCCTGGGGCTGAGCCTCGGAATAGCCGCCAGTATTTTGATCTCCATCTATATAATAGATGAATTAAGTTATGATAAATTCCAAAAAGATGGCAAACGAATTTACAGGGTGTTTATGCAAGGTCAAATGCAGGACCATTCATTTGAGGTAGCCATGACTCCCGCACCCATGGCCCAAGCATTGAAGGATGAAGTTCCGGAAGTTGAGGATGCTATTCGCTTTGGGATTTTCAAAACCATGCCCATTCAGTACGAGGACAAAACATTTACTGAAGAAAGGATCATAGTTTCAGATCCCAATTTCTTTGACTTTTTCACTTTCGAGGTTCTTCAGGGCAATCCAAAAACAGCACTTGAAGGCCCGGACAAACTGGTCATTACCGAATCCGGAGCCAAAAAGTATTTTGGAGATGAGGATCCTATTGGAAAAATAATCCTTCGCGGTTCTGAAAAAAGAGCAAACGAAATCACAGCGGTAGTGGCGGATCCACCCCAAAATTCCCATATCACTTTTGACATGTTACTTTCAGGAGAAAGCTGGGGGTATATGAAAAATGAGCAATGGTCAAGTTCCAACCTCTATACCTATTTCAAGATTCACCCAGGGGCCGATGCCAACAAAGTTCAGGAAGCATTGGGGATTTTTATCACTAAATATTTTGGCGTGGAACTGGAGAGGTTCATGGGTATTTCTCTGGAACAGTTCAAAGCAGCAGGCAACAGTGCGGGATTTTACATGCAACCCATGCTTGACATCCACCTTCATTCCAACCTTCAGGAAGAAATAAAACCAACAGGCAATATCCAGTACCTATACATTTTTGGAGCTGTTGCCTTGTTTATAATATTCATTGCCTGCATCAACTTCATGAACCTGTCCACAGCAAGGTCAGCCAACCGTGCAAAAGAAGTCGGGGTAAGGAAATCAGTTGGTGCAATCAGGTCAAGGTTGATCGGACAATTCCTTTCTGAATCAGTGCTTTACAGTTTGATTTCAACCTTTATTGCTACCATTTTGATTGTAGTGTTGCTAAGGCCATTTAACAATCTTGCCGGGAAAAGTATGGATTTATGGATTTTTATGAACCCACTTGTCCCATTGGGGCTGATTGTATTTGCAGTTTTGATCGGCATCATTGCCGGATCCTATCCTGCATTTTACCTGACTTCTTTTAATCCTGCCAATGTGCTCAAAGGAAAGATCAGAAACGGAGCAAAGAGATCAACATTCAGAAACGGATTGGTGATATTCCAGTTTTTCATATCCATATCCCTGATTATCAGCAGCATGGTTGTCTACAAACAACTGAAATACATACAGCATAAAAACCTTGGCTTTGAAAAGGAAAATGTCATCAACTTATTGCATACCATGTCTTTGGAGAAAAATGCCAAAGCCTTTAAAGATGAGGTACTTCAATATCCCGATTTCATTGCTGCCAGCTTTGCAAACAGGCTTCCTCCCAATATTGATTGGAACAGTGTCTTCAAAACCATGGACACCCAACAGGATTTTTTGTGTAACTTATATTTTGTAGACCATGACCATTTGGATGCCATGGGATACCAGATGGCTCTGGGAAGATTTTTTTCAAGGGATTTTTTAAGTGATTCATCAGCAGTCATCGTCAATGAAACTGCTTTCCGCCAAATGGGATGGAAGGAATTGGATGGACAGAAAATCAGTGGATTTTGGGGAGACAATGATGAACCGGTTGAAAGAACCGTTATAGGAGTCATTGGAGATTTCAACTTCCAAAGCCTGCACCACAATGTCAGGCCCCTTATCATGACTTTGAGCGCTGAACCCAATTACGAAATGGCCATCAAACTCAGTCCCGGAAATGTGGGTGAAAAAATTGCACTATTGGAAAGTATATGGAAAAAACATTCCAATGGAAATGCATTTGAATACACCTTTATCGATGCCAATTTCGATGCCCTTTTCCGGTCAGAACAAAAAATGGGGAATATCATCCTCGTCTTTACCATTTTAGCCATTAGCATTGCCTGCTTGGGATTGTTTGGTTTGGCTGCATTTACTACCGAACAGCGATCCAAAGAAATCAGCATTAGGAAAGCTTTGGGTGCAACGATGCCACAATTGGTGACCATATTGAGCAAGGACTTTACAATCCTGGTGTTGTTTTCCTTTATCATAGCAGGACCTTTGACCTATTACATCATGAACCAATTCTGGTTGCAGAATTTTGCCTACCGGACTGATATTGATATCCTGATGATTTTAGGAGCTGGACTGATTTCTATCTTTATCGCCTGGCTGACAGTAAGCTACCAATCCTTCAAAACCGCCGCCAGCAATCCGGTGGATTATTTGAGGAATGATTGAGGAGGATGGAAATTTAGATTGTAGATTGTAGATTTTAGATTTGGAAAATAGAAGCGAGAGGTTAGAAACGAGAGGCGAGAAGGGAGACCTGCATGGAGGCAGGGATTAGAGACGAGAGGCAAGAAACCAGAAGCGTGACTTTTGATGCGCCGTGGCGTATCGAAGGTCTTTATTGAACCAGTAGGCAAAAAACAAGTGCTGAGAGAGATATATTCCATCCGTCATTCAGGATCGAGAATCAAGAAACGATACTAGTCCTGAGATACTTTATCTATTCAAAGCCTGCACTTGGTTTCGAGGAATCAGGTTACTTAAACCCTGAACTATACTTGGTACTTTGTTCATCGTACTTGGTACTTCCACCTTTTTTCCTTCATCCTTCCTTTCCTGTTCTCCAATCTAAAATCTAAAATATTCAATCTAAAATCCCTAAACCCACTCCGTCTCCACTCCCTGACTTCTGACCATAGCCTGAAATTCCCTTAAAAGGGTTTTATCCTCTCTGACGGTTTTAGGGGTTACGTTTTTGGATAAGGCAAAAGGCACCAACATTCCTACAGCTTCTCCAATGCTCCATTCGACAGGATGCAGTCTGTAGCAGCCGTTGGTAATATGGGTAGTGCCAATGTTTTTGTTCGCAGGAAGGAGGTTTTCCATGTTTTGGGGAATCAGGGCTCCCAAAGGAATCTGAAAGGGAAGGGATGGGAAATCAATGTAATTATCTCCACGGGAACTTGGATGCAAATCGATATGGTAATAACCGATTCCGACACTGTCATCAAAAGTAGCTGCTTTCAATTCATCTCCTGACAAACCTGAAACCGAAGCCCTTTGCTCTTTTCCAACGTGTTCTTCTAAGACCGTGAAAAGTGCCTTGATCCTTCTGGATTCACGGACATAAGGATATTTGGCCAAGCCGTCTTCGGTCCCCATAACATCATTTCTAAGCCGCAACCCCTTCCAACCTTTGCCTCCATCGGGTCTTGTTACTTCTGTCTGCAACCAATACAAAAAGGATAAACTCAATTGTTTTCCACCATCGAAATGCTTTTTGAATTCGGCTTCACTGACATCTACGATATTGCCGGGGATATAATCATTTTGTGGCCAATTGACCAAGCTGATATCTCCTGAATAAAGACCTGGAGTAAAATTATTCTTGTTCAAAATCCTGCGGTAAAGCCAAAGGTTCAACAGGTCACCGGTCGGTAATCCTTCAGGATGAAAACCCAAGGCTTTGGGCGCCAGAGTCTGTGGATTGGAATAGTGCATGGCCAGCATTTTGCCCGGCCAAGGAGGAGTCAGGTCAGGAACATAATTTTTCCAGGAATCATAATCCGCAGGCTTCGGAATAGTCCAATCTTCTCCTTTGACATAATCCATGGCAAAACAAACCGTAAAAGATTGGTTGTTCTCAGGATTTCCTTTTTCAGGGGCATGGAGTTCACCTGTTTCATGTTTGGATTCTGTTCCGGTTACATAAGCTGTTTTGGTCATTGGCAATAAGTCCCCAAGTTCCGTAGCATCCACAAAATAAGGAGCCGTTAATAAAACTTCTTTACCTAAAATCAATGATTTAGCAGTGAGTGATTTGACTCTGTTTCCTTGAAAACCTGCTGATTTTACCCGATGGTTGAGCAGAAGCACCAATTTTCCGGAACTCTCAAAAGGGGCAAGCATCGCATGCAGAACCGCCAGAGCAACTTTGGGTTCGTGGCAAAGACGTGAAACTGAACCGTCTCCTGGATTCAAAAATTCTTTGGATGCTGCTTCCTCAGTCAACGGATAATTGTTTCTATAATATTCCCTAACAGCAGTTCTAAAATACCTGTAAGATTCCGGTGCCCCATGGGTCTCTATCCAAGGGTGTTCGTCAGGCGGCACACCCTGTTGGGTAATCTGTCCGCCAATCCAATCCGTCTCCTCGGTCATCACTACAGAAAGTCCATTCCTTAAAGCTGCCAAAGCAGAAGCACAGCCACCAAGACCGCCACCGGCAATTATCACATCAGCCTGATAGCTTCTGTTGTTCTCGGAAGCAGTAACTTTTCGGGACAAACCGTCTTTTGCAGATAGCTGCTGAAATGGAGATAAGGCCAAGGCACCGGAGCCCAATGCCAAACCGGACAGGAAGTTTCTTCTTTTCATATGTTTATAATTTGTTTAAAAAAGTCACATGGAATCTCGCATGATTGATTTTTATCCCCATTGGGATGCTGGTGTCATGCTCGATTTCATGGTAATATTTTGGATTGGGCTAAATTATAAAAAATAGGTTAAGAAATGTTACTTATTAAAAAATTTTATGGAAGATGATAGTGGGATTTCTTTTATCCTATGTTATTTAAGTCAATTAAGTTATGAACTCCTAAAGAATAAAGTCTCCTTTCTATAAATCGAAATTCCAACTCTGAAATGGTAACCATAAAAATTACCTATGTGAAATCTATTTTCAAGCCAAATAAATTTTGGGCTATAGTATAAAATCCCGAAGGGATTAAATCCCTGAAAGGGTATTCAATCCCTATCGGGATTGGTCTAATACTTACATAAAATTTAATTCTATTGTGAATAACTAATTAGATGTCAACACTTCTAATAAATCTTAATTAAGGCAGCAGAATTCTACAAAATCTACTTTCCTATCTCCTACTCCAAGAATTTAAATCCCCGCAAACTCAAATGGCTTCGCTGTCTTAAACAGTTTATTGGTATTCCCTGCATAAGTCTCGTGATTGGAAACACTCAACTTTTTGACGGTTGACTTTTCGGAAAAATCCACTTTGCTGATATCCACCCAAAAAGTATTTGGTGTCAATACCGTTTCGAAATAGTAGACCAGATTTTTTTGATCCGATACAGACCTCCACCTTGTGGAAGAAATATTGGGTTCTTCCTCGGAGGAAATGCCAAAGGGAACCGAACAGTTTCTGATTACCGAAAAAACCGAGGCCACCGAAATCCGCATATCATCCGTTTGAGAAATGGCATTGATATAAAAAGATGCCCTCGCAAACCGATCCGCTGCCCTGTTGGTTCCCGGAAGCATGTGTAGACCTCCAATGGATTTCCAATAGGCATTCAATGCCAGCTGTTGATCGAAAACAGGTGAGTTGGTCATTACATTATATGACCTATCATGATGGATCAACATATTTCCATCCACATATTCAAAAATGGCATTATCTCCACTGGTATCTGAAATGGACAAATGCAAAGTTGCCAACCGCTCAGTTCCCGGAATATTGGCAGAGACAACTTCAAAATCTCTGTATCTCATAGCATCTACTGCCTCAGTGACCGTGGCAAAATTATCCAACATAAACTGCACCCAAGCTGCTATAGAAAGCCCTTTGCCTTTTCCATCAAATTCGGGATATGAGGATTCTGCCAACCAAAGCAAATTGGCCACCAAGCCCTTTTCATTCATCCCATCAGTGCTGCTGATATCAAAAGCACTTGTCACAACACTACCATATTTCGATCTCCATGTAACGGAATTTGGGCCCACTGCACCATTTCTGTTCATACCCCTTGGAAACAGCCAAATATCCGCAGGGATCTCATCCTTCCAATCCATGGACCTAGCGGTAATGATGTTGCCATTTGGACCTTGATAGACTACACGGGTGCAGGCATTGGAGAGGTGGGTTGGTAAAAGGAATGGGAAACAAAAAAAGATAGTTAAAAACTTTTTCAATATTTTTATAAATAAATTGTTTAGGTTCTTAAAATTATAAATTAGATTTATAACATTATACAAAATAATACTAAAATTATAATTTACTTTTAAAAATCATATAGGCTCTGTGGTTGGTCAGTTCTTCTTTTTAAATATCCTTGGCTGTTTATTCTTTCTAGCCTCCTATGTTTCCGCCCAAGAAAATTGGCAAAATCTTGATTTCGAAAGCATTTACAAGCTTGCCGATAAAAACACAGACCAATTTCAATATGCTGAGGCAAAAGAAAAACTTGATTTTCTCCTTACAAAACAAGACCAACTCAACCCTGATTTGATTTGGAAATGCAACTCATTATTGGGATATACCTACTATTTCTTAGGGGATTTTACCCAATCCAATACCCATTATTCAGCTGCGCTTGAAATGGAAAAGTCATCTAAGGATACCTCCAGAATGATAAACACCAATAAGGCAATTGGGATGAATTACCGTAAAATGGGTCTTTTTGGAATTTCATTGCAACAATACCAAAAAGCATTGACCCTTACCCAAAACTTCTCTCAAGGAAAATACCACCTCTCCAATCTGTACAATTCAATTTCCCTTCTTTACAACAGCCAAAATGACTTTGTCAAATCCCTTGAATATTCCAAAGAGGCCATAGAACTGGCCGCACAAAATAACGACACCACCCTAATGGCTTTTGCCTATACCAATGCAAGCTTAGCTTTCCACAACCTGGGGCAATTTGATAGCTCTATTATTTACAATTCCAAATCATTGGAACTCAAAAAATCATTGGGAAATTTCGGATCCCCTGCTTCTAATTTCAACAACATGGGTTTGGATTATTTGAAAATGATGGATTTCGTAAAAGCGAATGTTTTTTTTGATTCTGCCAAATATTGGTTTCAAAAAACCCAATTCAAAGAAGGGATGATTATTATCCATAATAATTATGGATCCCTTTTTCTCCAACAAAACCAGCTAAAAACGGCAAAAAGCCATTTGGATACCGCATATCTTCTCCTTCAAAATCTTGAAAACAAAAATCTCTTGGCAGAAAACCTGGAAACTCAAGTAGAACTGTATTCCAAGTTAAATGATTTTAAGAAAGCTTTTGAAATTCAGACAGATTTGGTAGCCCTTAAAAATGATTTGTTTCAAACTGAAGTACTACAAACCAAACAATTTGAATCCGCTTATTTATTGAGTGAAAAGGAAAAGGAAAAGCAAATCCTTCAACTTGATGCGACATTGGCGCAACAGAAACAAAAGCAGTACAGTCAATTCTTCACATTGGCCACAATTATAGCTGTTTTGCTCCTTATCCTATCCACCATCTATTTTTCACTCAGCCGCCAATTGAAATCCAAAAACAACCTGATCGAAATCCAGAAAACCGACATCATTCACAGGACCAATAATATTCTGGCCAAAGTCCAGGCAACCTTAAAAATCATCGCCAATGGATTTCCCAACAATGCCGAAAAGGAAAAACTACAGTTAGCAGAGTCGGTGATTATTTCGGCGGGAAAGCTTCAGGAATTCACATACACTGCTGCCAACCAAACCGGGAAAGTTGTTATGGACCATTACATAAAGAGTTTAACGAAAAACATTTTTGAAACTTTTGCCCCTAAGGATCAAGAAATATTTTATAGACTCCAACTAGAAGAAGGTATCCTAATTCCTGAGGAACAAGGCATGAACATAGGAATCATCTACTCAGAATTGGTTTTGAATGCAATCAAATATGCCTTTGGAAATCATCAAACTCCAAACCCTGAAATATCAGTAGCTCTGAAAATTCATAGGGAAAAACTGAAGCTAGAGGTTCAAGACAATGGTAGGGGTTTGCCAAAAGACCTTAAACAGGGCACCGGTCTTGAAATGGTCCATAAACTAGCGAAGCAAATCAGAGCCAATCTCAATATCTCATCTGATGTAACAGGTACAAAGTTTGAACTCATCATAAATAGACTCTAAATGAAAATCCTGATCGCTGAAAATAATCCAATGGAAGCAGAGGCTTTGATTCTCGACCTAAAGGAATTTTTCCAGAAATCTCCCAATTTTGAAATCCTTGGACCGATTGCTTCACTCAGAGAAACCCGGGAAATTTTAAAAACCGTAAATGACCTTTCTTTGGCAATTCTAGATATAAGCTTGGATGATGGAGAGGACAGTGGTATCAAAATAGCCAAATTGATTTCATCGGTCAATAATGTCCCAACGATTTTCATGTCAGGATTGCCAAGGGAAAAGGGATTTGAAGTTGCGAAATATGCAAAGCCGTTTTCTTATTTAAAAAAGCCGTACAGCAAACAAGACCTTTGGGATTCTTTGGAATTGGCCATTCAGTATAATCATAAATCAGAGAATTGGAAACATAAAGACAAGGTCCCTGAAAATCAAATCCTATATTTAAAGACTTCCCCTGGTGAAATTACCCCAGTAAAAATACAGGATATCATTTTGATAGAGGCAGATGACAAAATCCTGAATATTTTTACAGAAAACCCATTCAAAAAAATCGTCATCGGGTCACCCGGTTTAAAAAACTTTTATCAGGAAAAACTTCAGCATCTCAGGGATTTTGCACAGGTCAATAAAAAGTATGTGGTGAATTCCAGAAAAATAAGACTGATTAAAGACAATCATTTGCACATGTTGCCTTCGGAATTAGACCCTGTGATGGTTATTCCTAAAGGATTCCCAAAACCAATTCCGCTTCCTAGTGATGTGTATATTAGAAATATGATAATGAAAGAATTGGGAATTAAGTAGGATTTAAAGAAAACCTTATTTTAAACTCATATACCAACTTAATTCTAAATAAGGGCTTCCTATTTGGACCTACCCTTATATTTAACTCAACAAGATATCAAGTTTAAAAAAATTCTGTAATAGGATTGGTATTTGATTCTACCTAATTATTCATTAATTCCACAAATGTTTAAGTAACGCAAGATTTCTTAATCCGGACAAGTTCCCCAAACTGGCTCTGGTAAAAGCCAAGCAGTGGCACCGGTACGAAAATCATTTGGTAAAGTTGGTATTTTTTGCACGCACCATTTTGAAAGGTCCTGGTTAAATTTAGTATTAAAAGCGAACATTCCTCTCATATTAACAACCTGACTTACATCCCAATTTCCTAGTGGGTGGTTGAAGCCAGAATTCGTAAACATCTGGTTCATATATTCTACTTTTCCTACGTTCCAGTTTTCAATAGGCTGGTCAAAATCAGACTCCAAAAACATTCCAGCCATAGATTCTACCTCTCCCACTTCCCAATTATCAATATCTTGATTAAACTGTGACCTTTGGAACATTGCTTCCATCGAGGTTACATTACTTACATTCCAATTACCTATCGGGTGATTGAATTTTGAATTTGAAAACATCCCATACATATTTGTCACATTACCAACGTTCCAATCACCTATTGGTTGATTGAACAAAGATTCACTAAACATTAAAACCATCTCAGTTACTTTGCTCACATCCCAATCTCCAATAGCTTGATTGAATTGAGAGCCAGAAAACATGACAGACATATTAGTGACGTTACTTACATCCCACTCTCCTATCGGTTGGTTAAATTGAGAACCACCAAACATACTAGCCATATTGGTAACTTTACTTACATTCCATTCATTAATAGAAAGATTAAATTTAGATGCTGCAAACATTTGCTTCATATTAATTACACTACTCACATCCCATTTGCTAATATCCTGATTGAATTGGGAACCCATGAACATCTGCTCCATATCAGTGACATTGCCTACATCCCAATTCCCTATGGCTGGATTTAAATTTTTTTCATTGTAAAAAAAATATGTCATATCGGTCACCAACGAAGTACACAGCTTCGTCATATCGGCTTTTTCATTTCTTCTGTTCCGCACTAAGTCATTATCCACCGCTTCATACTCCACTCCATTTATTATTCCCTTATCCCCAGGATTTGCCCCCTCACATTTACAAGTAATTCCATTTGCTGCCAGATAAAATACACTTGTACTTCCTTGTTTAAAAGTAACAGTCACATTCTTCTCCCCATCCACCAAAATCTGTTTTGGAACCTCATTCCCACTCAAATCCCCTCCCCAACTCTCAAATACCCAACCTTCCGCTGGAACAGGGGTAAGTTCAACAGTTGTCCCATGGGGATATTCCTTGCCAGAGGGATTGGTGACGATAACTTCTGTAAAAGTGCCTTCTCCTTCAATAGTAATATTCAATGGGTATTCCCTCAATTTGAACTTAGCAGTCACATTCTTCACCCCATCCACTGTAATCCGCTTTGGAACTTCTGTACCACTCAAATCTCCTCCCCAACTTTCAAAGACCCATCCATCCTTTGGAACTGGGGTAAGCTCAACCGTAGTTCCGTGGGGATATTCCCTGCCTGAGGGGTTGGTAATAATGATTTCATTGACCGTTCCTTCTCCCTCGATAGTGATATTCAAGGGATAGTCTCTTTTGATAAATACTGCAGTGACCGATTTATTGGAGTTCATGGTAATGGTCAATGGGCTGGAACTGCCGCTTGCATCCCCTTCCCACTTTTGAAATACCCAATTTGGATTGGCCTCGGGGGTGAGGGTGACGGTTTGTCCTTCATTATAGGGGCCTGCGGATGGTGAAATATTAATCTTGCCGCCTTCTGAAGGGGATACTAAAGTAGAGAGTGTGTAGGTCGGTGTCGGAGTTGGCTCATCTGTTCCACAGCTAAAAATAAATGCTAAATGAATTAAAAAGAATCCTGTGCGGAATAAGGAATTTAAGTTATTGGATTTCATAGGATTAGTATTTTAGAAAGACACTTCTGAAACAGTTATATCCTATGAATCTAAAGGAATCTGTGAGTTTAAACTTATTTAGTTCGTGAGCATAGGGTTTTTGTTCGTCTGCCTAGTGTTTTTAGTCGTTAATTTTTTGAAAGACAAAAAAAGTGAGTTATAAGATTCAAGACCAGGTTCAGGTGAATTTCAAGGTGTTTCTTCCAGGAAGAAGATCCGGAAAGATTGAACCAAGCTTACAACCTTTCAACTCAAAAATATTACAACTTTTCCCCCACACTCCCAGAATCCCCTACCTCACGAACCAAAAACCTACCCACACGAATTAATTTATTAAAAGCCATAGGTATAGTCTATTTTTAATTGAAATACCACAGATTCAATCCGTTACGCCAATATTGTTTTTTTCTACTCCACCAAAACATAAATAACCATCATTATGAAAAAAAATGTACTTCTCCCCATCCTGCTGATGCTTATCATCGCATCCCCATTGTCAGCCAAGGTCATCCGGGTCAACAATCAAGAGACTGTCAGTAAACCTGAAGAAAACAGCTATATTACCATGATAGAGGCTTATAATGCAGCTGGACATGCAGACACAATATATTTGGAACCTACAGCTGTCGCTCATGGAAACTTAGAAGTAGGTAAAAGAATTGTTTTTATCGGAGGTGGGTATTTTCATGATCAAAATCCAGATTTGAACGCACAACCTTTTTCATCCCTTGTTACTGGTACTTGGACTTTTAAATTGGGTTCACTTGGTTCGAAATTGATAGGATTATCTTTTTCCCGCCCTGGTGGATCTATTTTTTTGGAAGTTAATGACATCGAAATTTCAAACTGTTATTTTTCTGGGGCGAGTTCTTCCATTGGTGCAGGAAGAAGAATCAATGCACAGAACAATCTGGAAAATTTAACGGTTTCTGGATGTTTTTTTTCTTCTACTAATTCAAGCAGTTGGAACAATGTTTTCAACAATGTATCACTAATCAATATTGTTTTCATCAATAATATTTCCCTTAGACCTGTAAATATTGCAAATAACAGTACGGGGGTCTTCTCAAATAATTTAATCCAATCTACCACATTCTCCATTGGGGAAAACTCAAATTTTCAGGTTCATAACAATATTTTTTTAGATATGACCTCTATTACAATACCAAATGCGATTGGTAGCAACCTAAGTCATAATGTTGCAAATCATGCTCTATTCGGAACTGCAAACAATAACCAAGCGAATGTTCCAATTGGGGATCTCTTTATCGTGAGTGAGTCCACTGATGGAAAATACCAAATCAAAGAAGGCGGACCTGCGGATGGTCAGGGACGTGACGGAGTGGACATTGGACCTTTTGGAGGAGCTAAGCCTTATAAACTTTCTGGGCTTCCTGATATCCCTGTCGTCTATCAGCTTACCACAACAGGCGTATCTAACTCGGCTGGAAAACTTCCAATCACTATCAAGGTGAAAGCCAACTAAGCCAAAATTAGATGAGACTTTTAGCGACCTTACTCTTGCTGATTGGGATGATTCCGATATTGGGGCATGCCCAACAAACCGTAGGAGGAGAGTTTTTTTTCAATTCCTATTTGGATTTTGGAAAAGGAATTCCCTTCACCCTTGCAAATGATCAATCCCAGTTGAATTTGGATGTCGCTTCCGCTGATGAAGGATTTAATGTCCTGTATTTGAGGACTAAGGACAATCTTGGAAAATGGTCCTTGGCAAGCAAAACACCATTTTACAAACATATCAACCGAAGCACTGTGGAAACTGTGGAGATGGAATATGTTTTTGATACATACCAAGATATAGGGAAAGGAAAAAAAATCCCGATAGATGAAAGCAATACCGAATACCTGATTGATTTGGATGGATTGACTCCGGGACTTCATGTTTTATATCTCAGGACGAAAAATACCCTTGGACAATGGTCCCATATCAAAATCACAGCTTTTTATTTAGCTGAAGAGGAGCTTGCCAAAATCGTATCCCTTCGGTATCAATTTCTGGGAACCGGATTTGCAAGTGAAGTTTTCACTTTTTCGGATTTTGAGCCAACGACGGAATTGAGCCTAGATCAAAACCAATTTATGGCCAATGCCAGTGGTTTGGAAGAGGGGAAAAACTATACCCTCAAGATTATCGCAGTAAATGAAAAAGGACAGCAAAGCATTGTCTATACCTATGGATTTGAACTGACAATCTTGTCTTTGCTAAATATCAATGAAATAATTGTAACTGAACCAACCTGTTTTGGTGTCAATGACGGAAAGGTGGAGATTGAAGCTGTGGGAGAGGATATTGAAATAGAATACAGTCTGAATAACATTACCTTCCAAGAGGAGGGAATTTTTGAAAATCTACCTCCTGGAGCGTATATAGCCTACATCAGGGACAAAAACGATACAGAAAATTTGGTACAGGAATCTTTTGAAATTACCGGTCCAACAGAAATCCAAGTATCAATATCCAACATAAACCAAGTTTCATGCCCTGGAGATTCCAATGGAGGCTTCACCGTCAATGCGACAGGTGGCGCAGGTTCATTTACCTACAAACTTTCTACACAGACTTCATTCCAAGAAGGAAACCAATTTGGAGACTTAACAGCGGGGGATTATTCCGTCACTGTCAAAGATGGTAACGGTTGTGAATCCAGTAGCACGGTCCAGATCACTGCTCAAAATGAAAGTCCTGCTATCCCTACCATAACGATTCAGGGCACTGACGGAATCTCTACTGAAGTCCAATTAGTTTCCAGTAGTGCTAGCGGTAACCAATGGTTGAGAAATGGTACTGAAATCCCTGGGGCAACCGGACAAACCTTAGAGATAACCCAAGCAGGAAGCTATCAGGTCCAGGTGACCGGAGGATCGGGTTGTTCATCGATATCTGCTACAACAGTGATCACAGAGTTGGGCGAAATCCAAACTGGTAATTTGATCAAACTCTTCCCCAATCCTGCAAATGACATAGTCAGAGTCAAATTTGAAAGGGAATTCTATCTGGAGAAAATCACCATCGTCAATTCACAAGGCATTTTGGTCAATATCCTGGAAATCCAAAAAATGACCGATGAGGTGATGATAGAGGTGACAAGATTCGCTCCGGGCAATTACATCCTTTTGGTAGAAGGAGTTGGAATGAACGAAAGATTAAACTTGATAAAAAGATAACACCTATGAAAACTCATTTCAAAAACATATTGGGCTTGACCATAGCTGTATTCTTCCTACTCACAGCCATATCATGTGGAGACGATCCAAAACCCCAACCGGAGCCTACCAAGTCCGAACTGATTGCGCAAAACTGGTCATTGAGGTCAGTTAGTATTGGTGGACAGCCCGAAAACATTTCGGGCTATTCCATTCGTTTTCAGAGCAATGGGAATTTCAATTTCACCACTCCCAATGTTCCGGGTTTGCCATCTAGCGGAACCTGGGCAATAAATGCTTCTGAAACAGTAATCATTCTGAACGGTTCCATTGAACTTCCCATCCGTACATTGACCAAAACCAATTTTGCTTTTGATTACACTTATGAAAACCACAAAGAAGGGAATGTGACGGTGCTGTTTGTTTTGGGGGTTTGATTG
>NZ_JBGSXS010000410.1:0-29822 GCF_041751335.1 Aquiflexum sp. | reverse complement strand
AGTGAATAATACAGGAATGAGCCGATGGTTTTATACAACAACATGCACGCATATTCAAATATCTCTTTGGAAATACCCTGATTGATCAGATCAATAATGTTCTCAAACTCTGAAATCCTGTTGCTCTCAAAAGGAACAGTTATATGATTACCATTATTTAGATTTAGAAATTTCTCGAAAAGAAATCCGGAGAATTCGCCGGCAAAATGTACCCAGTAAATCGACCATGGATCTTTTTTATCGGAATAGTAGTAATGAGGCATGTCAGCTTCGATAATGTAAAAGGAATTTGGTGTTAGGCAATGTTGTTTTTTGTTAATATTGATTGTGCCATAACCTTCTATACAATAGATCAAAATGTATTGACCACACCCTGTTGGCCGTTTCCTGAAATGATTTCTTGCTTGTGGAAAATACCCCATATCGGTTAGATAAAGGTTTTTACTGATTTCGTTTGAAATAAACTCTCTTAAAATTTCTCTTGGAATTACATTGATCTTTTCCCCTTCAAATCCTCTTTTCATCAAAATTTTATCCTTCATGGTTAATATTGGGTTTATCTGATGTTCCTTCCTGATTATTAAGATTAATTTTAGAATCTTAATAAAGTAGGATAATCTCCTCTGGATGTAATTCTAATTAATCTTCTCCAACATTTTTTTCAATCTAAAAAATAAACTGTATCGAGGCTAATTTTTTCAAACCTCATTATATCAATTAGATTAATATTGGATAATTGTCTATGTTTAAAACATTTTCATCCATTGAGTAAGGTCGACAAATCAATAATTTTGATCACATATCCTTTATTAAAATTCAAAAATTAAAATATGTAATGATTAGTTTCAGAATCATTGACCTTTTAAGGTAAAAAGCTGAATTCCAATTCTTTCATTTAATGAATTTTAATTCTATTATTGATTTCAATGACCCAAAATTTTTATGACCCAAAAACAACTACACGCAGGGTGAAGAAAAGACCTTTCAACCTCCCATACCTTTTGGCTTTGGCATTTATTTCTGCATTGGGAGGGTTATTGTTTGGATATGATTGGGTGGTAATAGGTGGGGCAAAACCCTTTTATGAATTATATTTTGAAATAAAAAGTTCACCCCAACTTCAAGGATGGGCAATGAGCAGTGCCCTTATCGGTTGTATTCTTGGGGCATTACTTGCAGGTTTCACTTCTGAAAAATATGGCCGAAAGTATCCTCTTATCGCCGCAGCATTTTTGTTTATCGTTTCAGCCTTTGGAAGTGGATATGCTGATAATTTTTCATGGTTTGTTTTTTACAGAATCTTGGGCGGCATTGGAATTGGAATAGCTTCAACTTTATCCCCCTTATACATTGCAGAGTTGGCACCGGCACCATTAAGAGGTCGTTTTGTATCTATTAATCAACTGACCATTGTTATAGGGATTTTGGCAGCCCAGATAGTAAACTACCTTATTGCTGAACCAGTACCTGAATCGATGGGTATTCATGAAATGAAATCCACTTGGAATAGTCTGATGGGGTGGAGGTGGATGTTCTGGGCAGAATTGGTTCCCGCTGCGGCTTTCTTTTTATTGATGTTTGCAGTGCCCAAAAGTCCAAGGTTCCTGATGAAAATGGGTAAAGAAATCGAGGCCATGAAGGTTTTGGAGAAAATTGGGGGTAGAAGCTATGCAGAGGTGGAAAGGGGGAATATTAGTGCTACCCTTGTTGATAAATTACCCAAAGTCCACGTTAAAGATCTTTTTCAACCCAAAATAAAACCAATTCTTCTTATCGGGATAGGTTTGGCTGTATTTCAGCAATGGTGTGGAATAAATGTCATATTCAATTATGCTGATGAGATTTTTACCAAAGCAGGCTATAGTGTCGGAGAAATGTTATTCAACATTATTATTACTGGCAGTGTAAACCTGGTTTTCACCCTCCTTGCAATGCGGTTTGTTGATCATTGGGGCAGAAAGAGACTGATGGTATTAGGAGCTATGGGTTTGGCTATCATTTATTTGTTTTTGGGATTAAGCTATTATTTAGGTTGGACCGGTTTTCCAATTCTAATCCTTGTTATAGGGGCGATAGCCATTTATGCCATGACACTTGCACCTGTAACATGGGTAATACTCTCTGAAATATTTCCCAATCGGATCAGGGGGATGGCAATGTCTATGGCGACTTTATGTCTTTGGATCGCGTCATTTGCCCTTACCTTTTCATTTCCACTACTTAATAGTACACTTAATGCCTCAGGAACCTTTTGGTTATATGGTATTATTTGCCTTGTCGGATACCTGTTTATAATAAAAAAATTACAGGAAACAAAAGGTAAGAGTCTTGAAGAAATTGAATCTGAATTTTTAAACTGATTAAAGATGAAAAATGATGAACCAGTAAAAGTTTGGAAGGAAACCATAATCATTCCAACCTACGAAGTTTGTGAACCTGAAAAATACCCCATATTTCTAGAAAAAAGAGTTTATCAAGGTAGTAGCGGAACAGTGTATCCTCATCCTGTTATAGAAAAGATACGTGATGAAAAGATTGACAAGGAATGGGAGGTTATATACTTGGAAAACACCTACCTTAAGATCATGGTTTTACCCGCCTTAGGAGGGAGAATTCAGATGGCATTTGACAAAATCAAAAACAGGCATTTTGTCTATTACAACGAAGTCATCAAACCAGCACTTGTAGGACTCACAGGTCCATGGATATCAGGGGGAATAGAATTTAATTGGCCTCAACATCATAGACCAAGTACTTATGATCCTGTAGATTTCACCATTGAGCACCATGATGATGGGAGTGTTACTGTTTGGGTAAGTGAGGTTGAACGAATGTTCAGAACTAAAGGGATGGCTGGTTTCACCTTATATCCTGACAAAGCTTACTTGAAGGTAAAAGGCAAATTATTCAATAGGACGCCACATCCCCAGACTTTTCTATGGTGGGCCAATCCTGCAGTTGCAGTAAATGACCATTATCAATCTGTTTTTCCTGAAGATGTAAATGCCGTTTTTGACCATGGAAAGCGGGATGTTTCCCGCTTTCCAATAGCCACTGGGACATATTACAAAGTAGATTATTCACAAGGAGTGGATATATCAAAGTATAAGAATATTCCTGTGCCGACCTCATATATGGCCATCAATTCTGAATATGATTTTGTTGGTGGATATGAGAATGATACACAAGCTGGTTTGCTTCATATTGCTAACCACCATGTATCTCCCGGAAAAAAGCAGTGGACATGGGGCAATGGTGATTTTGGGCATGCTTGGGACAGAAACCTCACCGATGAAAATGGGCCATATATTGAATTAATGTGTGGGGTTTATACAGATAACCAACCGGATTTTTCTTGGATTCAACCGTATGAGGAACGGAATTTTGAACAGTTTTTTCTTCCATACAGTCGATTGGGTGTAGTTAAAAATGCTTCAAAAGATGCACTGGTCAACGTTATTTACACCAAAGGACAGATCACTGTCATGGTACATGTTACTGGAATAATTTATGATGCTACTATTATACTTTCAAACGAAGGAAACCTTCTTTTCAATCAAACCCTTGACTTGACTCCTGTAGAAGTCTTTGAATATTCTGTACCAATGGAAAAGGCTCCAGAAGGCTTAGAAGTATGGGTAAAAAACAAGTACGGAAAAAATTTAGTAACCTGGAAACAGAAACCCAATGAATTGAAACCTTTTCCAGATGCAGCTAAACCGGCCAAATCACCGGTAGAAATCAAAACAAATGAAGAGATTTACCTTACGGGTCTGCATATTGAGCAATATCGTCATGCCACCTACCAACCGTTGGATTATTATAAGGAGGGGTTGAAAAGGGATGCATCAGATATTAGATGTAATAATGCAATGGGAGGTTATTTATTGAGAAACGGAAAAATTGAAGATTCCATACCATTTTTTGAAAAAGCCATAGAGTCCTTGACAAAATATAACCCTAACCCCAATGATGGTGAGCCTTATTTTAATTTGGGATTGGCATTGAAGTTTCTTGGTAAAGAGCATGAAGCTTATTCAAACTTCTATAAAGCATGTTGGAATGCTGCTTGGCAAGATGCTGGATATTTTAATCTTGCACTTTTAGATTCACATGGGGGTGATTTTGATAAAGCTTTAGAACATGTGGACAAATCATTGCTAAGGAATTGGCATAATCATAAAGCTAGACATCTAAAAACTGCCATTTTAAGAAAGATGGGTAGGGAAACTGATGCCAGGAAACTGATAGATGATTCATTGGCTATTGATAAATTCAATTTTGGAGTATTATTTGAAAAATATCTCCTATCAAAAAAAGAAAGCAATAAATCTGAATTTAAGGAATTGATAAGGGATTATGTCCATAATTATCTGGAATATTCCTTTGATTATGCCCATGGAGGTTTTTATGAAGAGGCAATCCAACTATTGAAGTTTTATCAGGAAAAAAGGACAAGTGGATACCCCATTGTTTACTACAGCTTGGGTTACTTTTATAGCAAACTCGGGGATGATGAACAAGCGTTGTATTGGTACAAACTGGCTGCTCAAATGCCCACTGATTTTTGTTTTCCTAACAGGTTGGAGGAAGTATTGATTTTAAATGAAGCATTTCTTCGAAATCCTGATGATTACAACAATCAATATTATCTGGGAAATTATTGGATGGCAAAAAAACAATTTGTCAAAGCCAGAAAATGCCTCGAAAATTCACTAAATCTCAACCCGGAATCACCAAAAGTTCTGAGAAATCTTTCCCTAATTTATTATAACAAACTTCAAGATAAAGAAAAAGCATTGGAATACCTTGAAAGTGCTTTTTCAAAAGATGAAAACAATTCAAGAGTCTTGATGGAACTTGATCAGCTATACAAAAAGCTCAATAAACCAGTTGTGTTCCGTAAAGAATTTTTAGAAAATCACATGAACCTTGTTCTTGAGCGTGATGATGTATACCTTGAGTATATCACTCTTTTGAACATGAATGGTCAAAATATAGATGCTTTAAACCTTTTAACAAAAAGGAAATTTCATCCTTGGGAAGGTGGGGAAGGTAGAGTACCTGGACAATACCTAATGGCAAAAGTTTCAATTGCCAAATCCGCTTTGGTAAATGGTAAATTTGAATTGGCAATAAAGCATTTAGAGGAAGCCATAATTTATCCTGAAAGCCTAGGAGAAGGGAAACTATTTGGTGCACAAGAAAATGACATTTATTACTGGTTGGGTTGTGCATATGAAAAACTCCATAATTTACATACTGCTAAGTCTTATTGGGATAAAGCCTCAAAAGGATTGACTGATCCAAGTCCTGCAATGTATTATAACGACCAGTCTCCCGATATGATTTTTTATCAGGGTCTTGCTCTTATTAAACTAGGGAATGAAAAAGCTGCCCTTAGTCGATTTAATAAATTAATAGATTATGGAGAAAACCACTTTTTTGATGAATTAAAAATTGACTATTTCGCCGTTTCCCTTCCCGATTTGTTGATATGGGATGATGATTTGGACAAGAAAAATAGGGTACATTGCCATTACCTCATTGGATTGGGTAAGTTGGGCAAAGGAGAAATTTCAGGGGCAAAAGCTTCTTTTCAAGCAGCCTATGAATTGGATTTATATCATTTAGGTGTGGTTAATCATTACAATTTAATATCTGAAAAAATCAATCTAATTAAAAATCAATGAAACAGATTTTATTAATAATTATCCTTTCAGTAATGTTTTCCTGCAAGGAAAACCATGTTGAACAGCGAAAGCCCAATGTTTTATTTATTTTGGTAGACGATTTTGGATATCATGATTTAGGAATAACAGGAAGTACTTTCTATGAAACTCCAAATATTGACAAATTGGCAGCAAATAGCTTTCGATTTACTCAAGGTTATACTTCCAGTAGAGTTTGTAGTCCTGCAAGAGCAAGTATAATGACAGGAAAATTCACTGCTAGCCACGGTGTTACAGATTGGATAGGGGCTAAAACCGGAAAGGAATGGCATGAAGAAAGACCATATACAAAATTATTACCACCGCCCTATAATCATGATATTGCCAATGAAAAAACCTTAGGTGAAGCATTTAAAGAAGCTGGCTATCAAACTTATTTTGCAGGCAAATGGCATCTGGGAGAATCTGAGGATCAATGGCCGGAAAAGAGGGGTTTCGATATTAATGTTGGAGGATGGAGTGTAGGAAGTCCTCTTGGTGGATATTTTGCCCCATTTACAAACCCAAGGTTAGGGGATTATCCAAATGGTGAAAATTTAAGTAAGGTCTTAGCTCAGGAGACAGAAGCATTTTTAGAGAAAGATAAGGTTAAGCCATTTTTTGCGATGCTTTCTTTTTATGCAGTTCATGGACCCATACAGTCAACAAAGGAAAAATGGTCAAAATACAGAGATAAGGTGGAAAACCTAGGACCTGTTGAATTTGGATATAAAATGGAAAGGAGAATGCCTATCAGAGTTGTGCAAGATAATCCGGTTTATGCTGGTATGGTTGAACAAATGGATGATGGGGTAGGGATCGTGTTAGATGCCCTAGAACGACTTGGGCTAGCTGACAATACAATCGTTGTTTTTACCTCGGATCACGGCGGTGTAGCTTCCGGTGATGGATTTGCCACTTCTAACCTTCCACTTAGAGGAGGTAAAGGCTATCAATGGGAGGGAGGACTAAGGGTTCCTTATTTCATTAAAATCCCTTGGAATTCTAAAGTTGTTACTGATATAACTCATCCTGTTTCAGGACATGATTTTTTCCCCACGTTATTAGATTATGCTGGTCAATTAATTCCATCAACTAATCAAGTTGATGGCAAATCTTTAAAACCTTTAATGGAAGGAAGAGAATTTCCTGAAAGACCTCTTTATTGGCATTATCCTCATTATGGGAACCAAGGTGGCGATCCATCTTCAGTGCTTAGACTGGGTGATTGGAAATTAATCCATTATTGGGAAGATGACCATGTTGAACTATACAACCTCATTGAAGACCCAAGAGAACAGAATGATCTTGCATCTAAAAATAAGGCTAAAGCTACAGAATTAGATAATCAATTGCTTGCTTGGCTTGAACAAAAAAATGCACTTAAACCAGAATTTGTCAAAAACTTCAATCCTCTTTTGGAATTAGAGCAATTTGAAATAATGAAAACCAGAAGAATGCCTCAATTGGAACAAGAAAGGAAAAGTATGTTTTCAAAAGATTTTGAGCCCAATAGAGATTGGTGGGGAAGTAAATTGACCAAAGATTAAATACTCAATAAATACATGATGAATTTTCAAAAACACCTACATATCCTAGCCTTGTTAACCTCCGGATTATTTGTTTTTTCATGTCAATCTGTAGAAAAGGAGCTTTCCCTTGCAGGTAATTGGCATGTAGCTTTAGACTCAATGGACGTCGGAGAAAATGAGAAGTGGTTTGAAAATTTCCCCAATTCCGAAATCATGGAAGTACCTGGAACTTTGGATATGGCTGATTTGGGTATCAAAAATAACTTAGAACCCACCTTAACAAATGAAGTACTTTCCCACTTGGCCCGAAAAAGGCAATATATCGGAAAAGCTTGGTTTCAGAAATCAATACAAATTCCTTCAGAATGGAAAGACCAAGAGATCGAATTGACATTGGAGAGGATCATATGGGGCTCCAAAGTTTGGATCAATGGTTCTTATGTTGGCAATCAAGAAAGTTTGGTTTCCCCTCACAGGTTTAAGATTCAAGATCAGCTGAAGCCTGGTAAAAACATCTTGACAGTTTGTATAGATAATTCCGACCTCTATCCAAATATTAACATTGCAGGTTCAAAGTATGTGGAACCGTTCTCCAAGGATATGGCACATGGTTATACAAACCATACCCAGATCAAATGGAATGGGATAATTGGTGAAATTAGCTTAAAACCTGTTGCTAAGCTCTCAAATGTTAAATTGGACTCAGACCTAACCAACAAAAGACTTTTGGTTACAGCAAATATTGAAAATTTTGAAGGTGCTAATGATATACCTTATAAAATCAGTCGAAATGGGCAATTATTGAAAGAAGGGAAAATTAATATAAGCAATAAAAATATACTCATCAAATACCCCCTTGAGGTTGGGTCTGAAATTAAGCCATGGGATGAATTTGATCCTAATGTTTATGATCTTGAATTGATAATTGGAAATACCTCAGAGATACATCGTTTTGGTATGAGAGATATCACATCGGATAATGGGGTCCTTATGCTAAACGGACACAGGATTTATTTGAGAGGAACTCTTGAATGCGCAGTTTTTCCGCTGACGGGTCATCCCCCAACAGATAAAAAAGATTGGAAAAATATTATTTCTGCTGCTAAATCTTATGGTTTAAATCATTTTCGTTTTCATTCATGGTGTCCTCCAAAAGCTGCTTTCGATGCTGCTGACGAGCTTGGATTTTATTTGCAGATAGAATTGCCACATTGGAATTTACATGTAGGTAAGGATCTAAAAACAAATCTTTTTCTAGAAAAAGAAGCTGAAAATATATTGAGAGAATATGGAAATCATCCATCTTTTATTTTGATGGCATTGGGGAATGAACTTGAAGGTGATATCGATTACATGAATTCTTTTATTAAAAAGTTAAAAGTAGAAGATCCAAGGCGGTTGTATACGACAACATCATTTTCCTTTCAAAAAGGAGTTGGGAGATTACCTCAACCAGAAGATGATTTTTTTGTGACACAGTGGACTAATAGAGGATGGATTAGGGGGCAAGGGTTTTTCAATGCTCAACCACCCCACTTTGACAAGGATTATCAAAACGAAATAGACCATATAGAAGTCCCTATTATTTCCCATGAGATTGGTCAGTATTCAGTTTACCCGGATTTTACGGAAATTGATAAGTATCAGGGGATTCTCAGGCCTCTTAATTTTATGGCTATAAAAAAAGATCTGGAAAACAAAGGTTTGATTGATTTGGCGTCTGCATTTACTGAAGCCTCAGGGAAATTAGCTTCTTTGCTCTACAAGGAGGAGATTGAGCGTGCTTTAAAAACAAAAGGATTTGATGGATTTCAACTTTTACAACTCCAAGATTTTCCTGGTCAGGGGACTGCGTTGGTTGGGCTATTGAATGTTTTTTGGGAATCAAAAGGAATTATTGATGGTCCTGAATTTTCACGATTTTCTGGAGAGCTGGTTCCTTTATTGAGATTTGAAAAAGCAGTATTTAAATCAGGGGAGACCTTTGATGCAGAAATCCAGGTTGCCAATTTTTTCAAACCAATGGAAAAACAAACCATTAAGTGGTCAATCAATGAAGTTAATGGCTCAGTAGCTTCCGGTGAATTGGTTGGTAAAACACTTGATATTGGTAACCAAAACAGAATTGGAGCCATATCCCATAAGTTTTCAGTGGAAAAAGCTACCAAATTTATTGTCAAAGTTGAACTCTCAGGAACAAAATATAGCAATGAATGGCCTATTTGGGTATATCCAGATCGCAAAGTAGAGAGAAAAATTTCTTACACAAAGTCATTTCCGGAAGCACAGAAATGGTTAGAGGAAGGTAGGTCTGTCATTTTAAATCCAACCTTGGTTGATCTTATAGGTGAAACTGGCAGATTTGTTCCTGTATTTTGGAGCCCTGTACATTTCCCTGATCAACCTGCTACCATGGGAATACTCTGCGACCCCAAACATCCTCTTTTTAAAGATTTTCCTACTGAATCGCATAGTAATTGGCAGTGGTGGGATTTATGTATTCAATCTAAGGCTTTGAATTTGGAAAAATTGGGAGTCACACCATTGGTCAGAGTTGTGGATAATTTTGTTACCAATAGGACCCTGAGTATCTTATTCGAAACCAAAGTAGGTGAAGGTAAATTGATTTTTTCCTCAATAGATTTAGATACCGACCTTGAAAACCGTTTGGCTGCCAATCAACTTAGGGAAAGTCTTGAAAATTATATGAATTCAGAAAGCTTCAATCCCCAAACCCAAATCTCCTCATCGGATTTGGGGAGATTCATTAAAAATTAATACTTAATTTTTGAACAATGCTTGTAGAGTTTCAATTTCCGATCAAATACAATAAAAAACTACAGTTATGAAGATGAAAACTGCTATGATGATATGTTTCATTCTATCTTTGCTTTTGGGCGGAAATTTTGAATCGATATCCCAAACTCAACAAAATAAAAAACCTAATATAATTTTTATCCTTACAGATGATCTTGGTTTTGGAGATATTGGGGTTTTGTTTCAAAACCAACGTGAAAAAGAAGGTAGGCCTTTCCACAAAACACCCAATTTGGATAAATTTGCACTTGAAGGTCTAGCATTAACAAGGCATTACGCAGCTGCACCGGTTTGTGCGCCATCGAGAGCATCATTGTTACTTGGCCAACATCAAGGTATTGCTATGATTAGAAACAATCAATTTGATAAAGCCCTTCCAAATAACCACACATTGGGAACTGTCCTTAAAGCCGCGGGATATTCAACTGCTTTGATTGGAAAATATGGTTTACAGGGATTAGAGGGAAATAACCCGGATACATGGGAAGCTTACCCGACAAAAAGAGGCTTCGACTATTTTTTTGGATATGTTCGACACCGAGACGGTCACAACCATTATCCTGCACACCATGTTACCAATCGAAGTCCCAAAGAATTATATGACGGAAATGAAGAAATTTCAAAAAAATTGATTGGCTGTTATACCACAGATTTGTTTACTGCAAGAGCAAAAAAATACATCATTGACCATAAAAGTGAACAGCCTGACAGACCCTTCTTTTTGCTATTGGGCTATGATACTCCGCATGCAGGTCTTGAAATTCCAACCATGGCCTATCCTGATGGTGGAGGGTTGAAAGGTGGAATACAATATATAAGTGAAGAGGATAATTTCATCAATACTTCACAAGGAGAAATTAACACTTTTATTCATCCTGATTATAGGAAAGAGGAATGGCCTAATGTCCAACAGCGTTTTGCAACCATGGTAAGACGCATAGATGATGCTATCGGTGATCTGGTTCATTTATTAAAAGACTTGAACTTGGAAAATGAAACCATTATTGTTTTCACCTCTGATAACGGTCCTCATATTGAATCTTATGGATACGGTGAATATGCCCCTGATTTTTTTGAAAGTTATGGAAATTTGGATGGTATTAAAAGGGATGTATGGGAAGGCGGCATAAGAGTTCCAACATTGGTCAGATGGCCAGGAAAAGTTCCAAAAGGAACCACGAACAGTTCCCCTTCAGGATTCCATGACTGGATGGCTACATTTGCTGAACTAGCTGGCGTTCCAAGTCCTGCTAATACTAACGGAAAATCTCTTTGGCCAATTATTAGTGGACAAACCAATGATTTCAGTGGCCGGGTGTATATAGAATATCAGGTAAATGGTTTTATTCCAAAATATGATAGTTTTTTAGATGAGCGCAAAGGTCAAAAAAGGGGAGAAATGCAGGTAATCTATCTAGACGGTTATAAAGGAGTAAGATATGACATCGGTTCACACCAAGATGAATTCAGTATATATGATACCCAAATTGATTCTGGAGAAAGACAAAATCTAGCAGGGACCAACATTAGTTTTAATACACTTCAGCAAGAAATGAAAAAGTCTGTCTTACGGTGGAGGAGAATAAATGCTACAGCTAAAAGGCCCTATGATATAGAATTTGTGCCTGCAATATTTCCCTTGGATAAAAAATTGGAGGAAGGCCTTATTGAGAATACATATTTTATAGAAAGTGCTTGGGCTCCATACATAAATACCCTTGAACATAAATCAGATAAAGTATCAATTTCACCTAATTTGAATTTGAATAAAAGAAAACTAAAAGATCAAGTATTTGTTTATGAAGGTTTTATCAAGATTGATCAGACAGGTAAATATAACCTGACCTGTCAATCAGAGTCAAATATAGTAATGCATATCCATGAGGCATTGGTAATTGACAATGATTTTGAGCCTTTTCCAGATTCCCCTGAAAATACCATTTTACTAGAAAAAGGATATCATCCCATCAAATTGGTATTGCATTCGGACGATGGAAATCACTCTTTAACAAAAATATTCATGAATGGAGTTGACTTAAACAACAAGGATTCTTTATTCTTCCATTAGAAACAGAAATCCATTTTTGATTTTTTTAAATGAAGAATCTAGATAATATTGAAAATAAATGAATTGCTATGGAACAAGATATATCGAAGGGAAAAGCATTTTTAGTTTTAGTTTGGTTTTTCATTTTGTCTTTAGGTAGTTCATGTGGAACTGAAAAAATAGAAAAATCAGAACACCAAGTCCCATCCTCAAATGTGAAAAAAACGAAAATATCTGAAATTAGAAAAATGGTTTTGATTCCATCTGGGAAATTTCAAATGGTTGGGACATCTCAAAAGGGTAATCAGGATGAGTTCCCAAAACATGATATTGAAGTCAAATCTTTTATGATGGATATTCATGAGGTTACAAACACACAGTTTAAATCTTTTGTCGATGAAACGGGTTATGTTTCAGTTGCCGAAAGGCCTATAATATGGGAGGAGTTTAAAAAACAGCTACCTAAAGATTATCCAAAACCTCCAGATGATTTTTTTGAACCTGGAGCTTTGGTGTTTTTCCCTACTGAAGGCCCTGTAAAAATGGATGACATAGGACAATGGTGGAAATGGGTTAAGGGTGCAAACTGGAAACAACCTGAGGGTCCTAGTAGCAATATTAGTAATAAGATGGATCACCCAGTAGTCCAGGTTGCCTATGAAGATGCTAATGCATATGCAAAGTGGGCAGGTAAAAGATTGCCAACTGAATCTGAATGGGAGTGGGCTGCTAGGGGAGGACTGGAAAACCCAATCTATCCTTGGGGCAATGAATCAATTGCTGAATCTACATTAAAAGCGAATTTTTGGCAAGGTTTCTTCCCATATGAAAACAAGGGGGAAGATGGGTTTATTGGGACTGCTCCAGTTATGAGTTTTGACTCCAATGGTTATGGACTTTATGATATGGCAGGTAATGTTTGGGAATGGTGCGAGGACTGGTATCATGCGGAAGCTTATAGTCAGAAAAAGGACAATATAAAGAAAGGTCCAGAAACTTCCTATGACCCTCAGGAGCCAAATATTCCCAAAAGAGTAATCAGAGGAGGTTCATTTCTCTGTAACGACTCATATTGTAGTGGATACCGTGTCTCCAGAAGGATGAAGTCAAGTGAAGATTCAGGTCTAAATCATACTGGGTTTAGGTGTGTTAAAGATTAGCAGTTATTTTGTGTTTATTTATTTAAGGTATATTATATAATAGAAAAAAATTGTTTGGGGAAGTTAGATATAATCTTGAAATTATTTTACTTAAAACACATTTTTAGATCATCAATGTATTTCTATTAGCTTAATTAAAAGAAGCATTTTTTCATTAAGAACTAATTACTGTACAGGTATTATTGTTTGGAAAGGTATGAATTGGATGAAGAGCTGTTTTCAAAAACAGAAACACAATTGTTTAAGTCCCCGCTTTTTGGAACCGAAAAGGAATATCTATCGGACTGCAGCACTACACTTTCCCTGATCATGGCCAATGAAAGGATTTCGGCATTACTCAAAAAAAGTATCAGGGAGCTTGAAACAGGAAAGAATGAAACATCAGTCCCTAACAAATCCCATATGCTATGGACGGATTCCAAGGCGGCCCTGATCGAACTTGCCTATGCCCTTCAGAGCAGGGGTTCAGTAAATCAGGGCAAAAGCGATGTCAAATCCATTATCCAAATACTGGAAGAAACCTTCAATGTGGAAACCGGGAATTTTTACAGAACCTATCAGAGCATGCGTATCCGAAAAAAGAATCGGACTGTTTACCTGGACAACCTGAAGGACAGTCTGGAAAAACGCATGGATGAGGCGGATATGGAATAATCCAGAAACCGGAATGAAGGTCAACTTATAAATATCAGGGATTAGCCTGAATTTTTTTCGATTTTATTTTTGGTAGCTACCACCGCAGTGTAAAAAACCCAAGCCCTATCCCACCAAATTTGCTTAAGTCAAATGTAAAAAAAAGTCATATGCTAGAAGCAATCAGTTGGAAGGAATACCTCATGGGTACAGGCATAGTTGCCCTTGGCTATTATGCGGTGGTGATTTCCATCTATTATAAAAATGATGTCCGCACCCTGTTGTCAGGCAGATTTCCGGATCAGGCCGAAAAGAAAGGGAAAGTGGATTGGTCTGAAGAAGGGTCGAAAGATCCGATGGAAGAACTTGAAACAGTGGTGTCGGATATTAGGAGCATCCTGGAGGGGGCAGGCAAAAATGCAGAAAAGGCGGAAATTCTGGAAAGAACAGGCCGGATACTGCAAAACTATTCCGGGTTTCGGGAGCCTGCCTACCGGGTTGCCATCAGGAATTTCCTCATACTGCATTCCGAGGAAATCTGCGGTCTGGATTTCTCTGACGGTGAACTGGAAGCATACTGGGAACACAAGGGTTGAACAGGCTGGGGCAGTGAAGCATGATATGGAGCGAATGGAAGGTGCACTGTTCCGGCCCTGCTCCCGGCCTTTATCTTTTTTGGGTACCGTGCCGGGAGCATTTTCTAAAAAAATAACAAACAATCAAAACAATAACAAAAATGAAAGGAAGAAAAAAAACAGGTTTCATGGCAGTAATGCTGTTGATGCTGCTGTTTGTGGTCAGTGAAGCACAGGCACAGGACGGACTTGCAGGGATCAACGAGGCCAACAGGCAGGTAAGAAGTTATTTTCTGGCAGGCACTAACCTAATGTATGGTGTTGGTGCTTTGTTGGGGCTTATAGGGGCGGTAAAGGTTTACCAGAAATGGAATGCAGGTGACCCCGATACGGGTAAAGTTGCCGCAGCATGGTTTGGAAGCTGCGTGTTTTTGGTGGTAGTGGCCACGGTGATCAGTTCATTCTTCGGTATCTGATGAATATTAGGGACAGGTTGACAGGCCTTTTCAGGACATACATCGCCGAGAACAATCCCGATCTGATAGTCAGGATGGAAGGCAATGAATCCATGAAACGCTATATATCCGACAAGGTCAGCACAGCTATGGTGCTGGCCAAAAAGCTGAGGGAGCAGGGGAGTAAGGACAGTGAAATCCTGGATACCTGTCTGGAATCAATGGTCAGTGATCTCAAGCCCTCCAAATTCCGCTTTGTCAAAGACTTGATCGAAAGGAACTTCAAAAAGAAGTACGATCAGCTATCCGAAACAGGTGTCCTGACTTATGAGATCATCAACATCATTGAAAAACATGACCACCTTTTTGAGAAGCATGGATTCAGGGAAAAGAAAGGGAGCAATATCCAATTGGAGTCCGAATTTACAGCAGTTTTGTTTGACAGGTTTGAAAACACTTGACCCGTGGCAGTAAGCATATACAAGATCAATAAAGGTGTCAACAAGAGCATTGAGTTCAAAGGATTGAAGGCACAGTATATCTGGTACCTGGGAGGCGGAGTCATTGTTTTGATGGTCCTTTTTGCAGCGATGTACCTGATAGGGATCAACCAATGGATTTGCATAACCATTATTGCAGTTCTTGGAGTATTTCTGGTCATGAAAGTCTATGGGCTCAGTTCAAAATACGGGGAATACGGAATGATGAAAATGCTGGCCAGAAAAAGCCTTCCGGATTCGCTCAGATGCAGAGGCAGAGAGGATTTTATCCAGTAAGGAAATGAAATGTATTGGGGAAGATGAAAGGAAAATAATGCAGTAATGGAGAAGTGGTTAAAGGAAATATTGCCGATTATGTCAGTCGAAAACGGATGTCTGCTCTCCAAACAGGGAGATGTGACAAGGGCATTCGACTTGGAACTGCCCGAGCTGTTCACACTCAGTGACAGGGATTACGAAGCTTTCCATCAGGCATGGGCCAAGGCTTTGAAGGTGATGCCAAGACATTCTGTTTTCCATAAGCAGGATTGGTTTGTCAACAGCGGCCATCAGGGGGATTTTGGAAAAAACCCGGGCTTTCTATCCCGTAGCAGCGAGCGCCATTTCCATGAAAGGCCATACCTCGATCACCGATGCCATGTCTTTCTGACCAAAAAACCGGCAGATAGAAAAGCGGGAAGCAGCATGTTTTCCAGTCTGATCAGGGGAAACCTGATTCCTGTAGATGTGCTTGATGCCGTATCGGTGCAGGAATTCCTTGATTCCTGTGGCCAGTTCCAGAGAATATTGGAGGACAGCGGATTTGTAAAACTGAAAGCTTTCGGGGACAGTGACATTCTGAGCAGTAAGGAAAATTCCGGACTGGTGGAAAAGTATTGCAGCCTGCAGGAAAATGAGGGAGAAAGGTTTGTCTATGATATCAGTCTGAAGGAAACACTGCGGATAGGAAACAAAAACTGCAGGCTGTTCACCTTGGGGGAGGCAGATGACCTTCCCCTGCTTTGTGGAAGCAGGATAGATTATGACAGGTACTGCACCGACAGGACCAGGTTCAGTGTAGGTTTTGCATCCACGCTTGGGCAGTTGCTCCCCTGTAACCATATTTACAATCAGTATATTTTCTTGGATGACCCTGCCCAGACCATCAAAAAACTGGAAAGCAAGAGACTGAGGCTTCAGTCCCTTGCTGCATATAGCAGGGAAAACCTTATTGCAAGGGATGCCGCCAATGATTTTCTCAATGAGGCCATCGGGGAACAGCGACTGCCGGTCAAAGCCCATTTCAATGTCCTGACCTGGACAGAAGAAAAAGAGCAGTTGAAAGAAATCAAAAACATGGTGTCCTCCGCCCTTGCCCAGATGGATGCCGTGGCCAAAGAGGAGACCATCGGCGCACCCCAGATATTCTGGGCAGGGATTCCCGGAAATGCGGCCGATTTTCCCATGAACGATACCTTTGACACTTTTTTGGAGCAGGCCACCTGTTTTCTGAACCTGGAAACCAGCTACAGATCTTCTCTAAGTCCCGTTGGCATCAGATTGGGGGACAGGCTTACAGGAAGGCCCGTGCATGTGGATATTTCAGATGAGCCTGTCAAAAGAGGGGTATGCACCAACCGCAACAAATTCATATTGGGACCATCGGGAAGCGGCAAATCCTTTTTCACCAACCACATGGTACGTTCATATTATGAACAGGGAACACATGTGGTGCTGGTGGATGTGGGCCATAGCTACAAGGGGCTTTGTGATCTGGTGGGCGGCTATTATTTCACCTACAATGAAAAAAGCCCGATCCGGTTCAATCCCTTTTACATAGGCAAAGGCGATAACCTGGATACAGAGAAAAAAGAAAGCATCAAAACCCTGTTGCTGGCCCTCTGGAAAAAAGATGATGAAACCTTCAACAGGAGTGAATACGTGGCCCTGTCCAATGCACTTCAGCTTTACTATGAACACCTTGGAAAAAATTCAGATATTTTCCCCTGCTTCAATTCATTTTATGAGTTCTTGAGAGATGTGTTTGTAAAGGTTTTGGAATCTGAAAAGGTAAAGGACAGGGATTTTGATATCGGCAATTTCCTGTATGTGCTCAGGCCATATTACAGGGCTGGGGAATTTGATTACCTGCTGAATGCGACCGAAAACCTCGAACTGCTTCAGGAACGCTTTATTGTCTTTGAACTGGACAACATCAAAGACCACCCGATCCTATTCCCTGTGGTGACCATCATCATCATGGAAGTCTTTATCAACAAGATGAGAAAGCTCAAAGGGATAAGGAAAATGATCCTGATAGAGGAGGCTTGGAAGGCCATAGCCAAGGAAGGAATGGCCGAATACATCAAGTATCTTTTCAAAACCGTGAGAAAATTTTTTGGGGAGGCAATTGTGGTCACCCAGGAAGTGGAGGACATCATCAGTTCCCCGGTCGTCAAACAGGCCATCATCAACAATTCGGACTGCAAGATATTATTGGACCAGTCCAAGTACCAGAACAAGTTTGATGGGATACAGGAGCTGTTGGGACTTACCGAAAAGGAAAAGGCACTTGTGCTTTCTGTTAACCGGGCCAATGATCCGGCAAGAAAATACAAGGAAGTGTTCATCAGTCTTGGCGGGATGATCTCCAAAGTTTACAGGACAGAGGTTTCTTTGGAGGAATACCTGGTCTATACCACAGAAGAAAGCGAAAAAGTGAAGGTCAGCGAATATGCTGAGCGGTTTGGATCAATCCAAAAAGGAATCGAAGTATTGGCATCGGAACTCAGACAGGCAAAAAGATGAAAAAACAAATCAAAATCATAGTCGCCACCCTGGTACTTGTCTTTTCAACTGTGCCGCAGCGATACAGTGAGGCGGCAGTACCGGTAGCGATCTTAAAGATCATTGAAGCAGGGGTCAAAAAAGTGATCGTTGCGGTAGACCTACAGATACAGCGGCAGCAGAACAGGATCATCTGGCTACAGAATGCCCAAAAAGTGATAGAAAACACCATGTCCAAACTCCGCCTTGATGAAATCAGCGAATGGACAGACAGGCAGCGGGACCTGTACAGCAACTATTTTGAGGAACTGAACAGGGTGAAATCACTGATCACCTACTACCGAAGGGTAAAGGAAATCACAGAGATGCAGACTAGGATGGTGTTGGAATACCAAAGGGTATGGAGGGTCATCAGTCAGGACGGGAATTTCACGGACAGTGAAAGATTGTATATGGGAAAAGTGTACTCGGGAATGCTGGTGGAATCGGCCAAAAACATAGAACAGATGCTGATGGTCGTCAATTCCTTCAGGGTTCAGATGAGTGATGCCCAAAGACTTGAGATTATCCATAAGGTAGGAAACAGTGTTGAGATCAATCTTTATGACCTGCTGGCATTTAACAGGCAGAACGCCAGGATCAGTCTTATCAGGAGCAGGGAACAGGCTTCCCTCGAAACCACCAAAGAGTTGTACGGAATCAAATAGACCAGGAATATATCATGAAAAAAACAGTGTTGCTTATCGTATTGGCGGTTTTGTCTACCGGAAGCCTTATGGCACAGAACTTTGATGAATGGTGGAGACAAAAGCAGACCAAGAAGCGGTACCTCTTGGAGCAGATCGCTGCCCTGAAGGTGTACACCAACACTGCCTGGAAATGCTATGAGACCGCAAGGGCAGGGCTTGGTGTGATAGGGGAGATCAAAGAAGGGGATTTCAATATCCACAGTGAGCACTTCGGAAAGCTCAGGAAAATAAGTCCTACTGTTGCAACTTATTCCAGGCTTGCCGAAATCCTGAATCTTCAGACTGGCCTTGTCTCACTAAGGTCCAGGAATTCAGGAATGGACATGGAGTTTCTGGATAATAAAGAGAGGGAATTTGCAATGAGATTTTTTACAAGAACCATTACGGAAAGCATGGTGAACCTGTCCTTGCTGACCTCACTGCTTACCGACAGTACCGTGGAAATGACAGATAGGGAAAGGCTCGATAGGATAGAGGGGATTTATGCTGAAATGCTGGAAACCTATTCATTTGCGCTGATTTTGGACAATGACCTGAGAGGACTGTCAGCAGAAAGAAGAAAGGAACAGAAGGAAATTAAAAGAATGGAGGAAAATTATGGCATTGTACAATAAGTTGGTCAGGATAAGTCTTGCAATCAGTTTGAGTGCTTTTCTGATATGCTTCAACCCTGACAGGGCAGTTGCCCAAGTAGAGGAGGCAGCCCAATTGCTTCTCAATGTGGAAAAACTGGCACAGTTGGAACAGATTCTAAGGGATCTTGAAAGGGGATATACAATTATGAACCAGGGCCTGGGCAAAGTCAAGGAGCTTTCTGAAGGCAATTTCAACATCCATAGGATTTTTCTGGATGGACTGATGCAGGTCAGTCCCACGGTCAGGAATTACCACAGGGTGCCTGCCATTATTGATTATCAGCTCAGGTTGGTAAGGGAATACAGAAATGCATTTGATTTTTACCGGAGGTCAGGGGTTTTTGATATAGTTGAAATTGAATATATGGGCAGGGTATATAACAGGCTTTTTCAGAACAGTCTCCGGAATCTGGATGACCTGGTGATGATATTGACGGCGAACAGTCTGAGAATGGGCGATGATGAAAGGATGCAATCCATAGACAGGATTTTCAGTGATATGGAAGATAAACTCAGTTTCCTGAGGGTCTTTAATGAAGGTGCCAGTTTGCTGGCTTTGCAGCGGGGAAAAGAGGTGAGGGAAAACAATCTGTTGGAGGACCTTCACGGTCTGCCAAAATAAGAAAGGAAAATATGTCCAGATATTTGAAATATACTTTTGCCATGATGAAGGGACTGCTGCTTCCCATGGCAGCAAATGCCCAGCAAATTAATGTTGACATCAGGGGACTGAATGGGATACTGGATCAACTGTATGCAGAAATGATCCCCCTTTCAAGTCAGCTTATCGGGGTCGGGCAGGGAATTGCGGGATTTGCCGCAACATGGTATATCGCATCCAGGGTTTGGAGGAGTATTTCCAATGCCGAACCCGTTGATTTTTATCCACTGTTCAGACCTTTTGTTATCGGTTTTGCCATTATGGTTTTCCCCTCGGTGCTTTCACTTATCAACGGTGTAATGCAGCCAACGGTCCGTGGTACAGCATCCATGGTAGAGAATTCCGACAGGGCCATCAGGGTATTGCTGGAAAGAAAGCAACAAGCGGTAAAGGATAGCAGGTATTGGCAGATGTACGTTGGGGAAACTGAACACGGTGACAGGGAGAAATGGCTGAAATATACACAGGGACTTTCAGAAGATGCCCCGGCACCAAATGAAGGTTTTTGGGAAAGCATCAGCAACGGCTTTGCGTTTGCAGGAGCAAAGATGTCATACAGTTTCAGGAACTCCATCAAGCAGGGATTGAGTGAGATACTCAGGATCCTCTTCGAGGCAGCTTCCCTGTGCATCAATACACTCAGAACCTTCCAATTGGTGGTGCTGGCCATTCTTGGTCCATTGGTCTTCGGGCTTGCTGTTTTTGATGGCTTTCAACATACCTTGACTGTCTGGCTTGCCCGGTATATCAATGTATTCCTATGGCTTCCGGTGGCCAATATTTTCGGGGCGATCATAGGAAAGGTTCAGGAAAAGATGCTGGAACTTGATATTTCACAGATCAATCAGGGTGGGGATACATTTTTTACGGCAACCGATACAGGTTACCTGATCTTCATGATCATCGGGATCATCGGCTACTTTACCGTGCCTTCAGTTTCCAATTATATAGTCCATGCAGCTTCAGGAGGAGCTCTTCCCCATAAGGTTACCGGGATTTTCAGTGGTGGAACCATCAAAACATTGGCCATGGCCGGAACAGGGGCAGGACTGGCGGTGAAAGGGGCGGGAATGGTTGCCGATAAATTCGGAGATGCCGCAGGGAGAATATCCCAAAGCATGTCATCCCATGGGACCTCATCCGGATATTTCAAGGAAGGGGGATATATGGGCAATAAAATCCAGGGAAATCCATAATTAAACAGATCCAACATGTTCACAAAAGCAAAAAACATAGAAACCACATTCAGGCAGATCAGGATTTTCACCATGATGGTGATCATAGGATGTATGTTGCTCTGCGGGTTTGTTCTCTTCAAAAGCTATCAAACAGTAAGTAGCCTTCAGGATAAGATCTATATTTTGGCAGACGGCAAAGTGCTTGAAGCATTTGCATCGGGAAGGAATGAAAACATCGTCGTAGAGGCAAGGGATCATGTGATTACTTTCCATAGGTATTTTTTCAGTCTTGATCCCGATGACAAAGCCATCAGTGAAAACATCTCCAAGGCCCTGTATCTGGCAGACGGTTCTGCCAAAAAGCAATATGACAACCTGAAGGAGAAAAGCTATTACAGTAATATCATCTCTGCAAATATCAGTCAAACTATCAAAGCTGACAGTGTTAACATTGAAATTGGCCAATACCCTTTTCATTTCAAATTCTATGGAAAGCAGACAATTACAAGGGCCAGTTCGGTGGTTGAGCGGATCCTGGTCACGGAGGGATACCTGAGGAATGTTTCGAGAAGCGACCACAATCCCCATGGACTTTTGATAGAAAAATGGAGAACCCTAGAAAACAGGGACCTGAGCGTCAAAAACAGATGAGTTTGATATGAAAGCTATGCAAAGGATAATGAATACAGTGGCTGATTGGGTAGGGGCCAAGTTCAACAACCTGACCGTTCGGAGGAAGAAGCTCATTGTATTGATTTTGTCCATCCTGATGGGGCTTTACTGGATCAGCATAGTGATTAAGGGTGAGGGGATTTAAGAAAAACAGGGATTGATCAAAGTCAGGTTTTGGCCAGAAAGGAAGGAACCATTTAAGGAAAAGAAATAATCAACAAATAATAAATTATATGGAACAGATGACAGAAAAATGGAAGAGGGACAGGAAGTTCTATACCATCATGCCTTTATTGGTTTTCCCCTTTCTGAGCATGGGCTTTTGGGCACTAGGAGGCGGGAAAGGTACGAATAATTTGGGCAAGGAGGAGTTGGAGATTGGATTCAACACAGAACTCCCACAGGTTGCAGGAAACCCTTTACTGGAAACAGGAAAACTGGCTTATTATGAAAAAGCCGCTCAGGATTCCCTGAAAAGAATGGAGCAGATCAAAAATGATCCCTACAGAAAAATGGCCTTTATGGTTCCTGATGAACCGGATTCGGAATACGGAAACCCGGATAAGAATAGCAGTATCGGAGCAAAGGGAGGAATATATACACTTCCCGGTGAAATGGATCCAAATGAAGCAATGGTCATGGAAAAACTCAAACAACTGAACGAGGTGTTGGAAAAGGGAAGAGTTATGGAAGATCCCAAGGAAAAGGAATATTTCAAACCTGAACCACTTTCCATAGACCATGACCTGGACCGGCTGGAGCAGATGATGTCGATGATGAACCGGGGAAATCAGGGAGAAGATCCGGAAATGAAAGAGATCAAAGACATCCTTGAAAACATCCTGGATATACAACATCCGGAGAGGGTAGCCCAAAGGATCAGCGAAGCCAGGGAATCCAACATGAAAAATATTCATACGGTAATGAAAGATCAGGACGAAGGTGTTTTTTCAGAATTGTCCAAAACCTATCCTGACAACCACAGGATTCCATTTGAAGCTCTAAACCAAAACGGATTCTACTCGATGGAAAACGACGGCACTGACCCAATGGGTGCCAATTCCATCCGTGCCGTTGTCCATGAAACCCAGACACTGGTTTCAGGCACCACTGTCAAACTGAGACTGCTGGAGCAGGTCAGGATTGATGGCATACTTATTCCCAAGGACCATTTTGTGTACGGCACAGCCTCCCTCAACGGGGAGCGTCTTAAAATCAACATCCAAAATATCAGGATGGGGGAATACATCATGCCTGTTTCCCTGAACCTATTTGATTCCGATGGCCTGGAGGGAATCTATGTTCCCGGAGCCATTTCCAGGGATGCGGTAAAGCAGTCAGGTGATCAGGCCATTCAGGGATTCGGTTTCAATACTTTCAATCCCACACTGGAAGCCCAGGCTGCCAGTGCTGGAATAGAAACCGCAAGAAACCTGCTCAGCAAAAAGATGAAGCTGATCAAAGTGACGGTCAAAGCAGGCTATCAGGTCTGGTTGCTTGATGAAAAACAACATGGGAAACATTGAAAAAAGGAAATTATGAAAAGTAAAATATTTTGGTTTTGTACCACTATCATGGTACTGACCATTTCAAATGGATTTGCCCAACAAAGTATTCAGGAAATCAAAAGTATCAAACCGCTTGAGCTGGCAATCACGGACAAAAAGACGACAAACCTGATATTTCCCTTTGCAGTCAGGAGTGTGGACAGGGGAAACAATGAAGTGTTGGTCCAAAAGGCAAATAAGGTAGATAACATACTTCAGTTAAAGGCAGCTACGGGGTATTTTGAAAACACCAATCTCACGGTTATTACCTCAGACGGAAAGCTGTATTCATTTCTGTTATATTATCAATCTGACCCTGTTTCGCTCAATCTTTCAATTGGAGAGCAAGATAAAAACACCCTGGCAAGTTTTACCGATCCAAAGGATGATGACAGGCTTTCAAGGGCATTTATGGAAAGGATTGCCGTCAAAAAAAGGACTATAGGTGGGATCCGGGATCACCGGTTCGGTTTGGAATTCACCCTGAAGGGAATATACATCCATGAAGACCGGCTCTTTTTTCAACTTGAAATCAATAACAGGACTTTCATCAAATACGATGTCGGGCAGTTCAGGGTGTATATCAGGGATCTGAGAAAAACAAAGAGGACAGCTTCGCAGGAGATTGAAATCATTCCGGAAAGGGTAAACGGAAACACCAGAAATATCCCCGGATTTTCGGATCAGACAATTGTGTTTGAGCTTCAGAAGTTTACCATTCCTGATAAAAAATACCTAAGCATTGAATTTTTGGAAGACAATGGTGGGAGGCATCTCCATTTAAAAGTTAAAAACAGAAAACTCATTCAGGCACTTCCTGTCTGGTAGAAATACTGCATCCACTTTCCCGGATATCAAACATTAAATAACAAGATCATGAATGAACAGAATTATGATTACCTCAAAAACCAGGTTAAATACACAGGTTTTGGGGAGGGACTTGAAAATCAGCTCAAAGAGAAAATGGCGCAGGGTGAACCTGCATTCACAATCCGGCACAATACGGAATTTGGGAATGACAAAATGACTTCAGACCTGCATTTCCGCAAATCGGATCAGACTGACATGTATTTTTTCAACAAGTATGACACGAGCCTGAAAAAGGGGAATGAAGATACCGAAATGAAGCAGACATTCTATATCGGAAAGGAAAACAACATTACCCTGAAGGAGGCTTACAACCTGATGGACGGTAGGTCTGTTAACAAGGACCTTGTCAACAGAGAAGGGGAGAAATACAATGCCTGGGTACAGTTGAATTTCAAGGAAACCGATTCGAATGGAAACTTCAAGCCAAAGCAGTTCCATGAAAACTATGGATTTGACCTGGAGAAGGCTTTGGAAAAACACCCCATCAAGGAATTGTCAAGTCCTGAGGACAAAGACAGGCTTTTGGATTCCCTGAAAAAGGGGAACAGGCAGTCGGTTACTTTCAAGGATGGGGATGATGAACAGAAGCGGTTTGTTGAAGCCTCCCCTCAATTTAAGTCCATCAATGTCTATGACCAAAGCCAGAACAGGATCGGACGTAGCAATAACCAAAAAGAATCCCAGAGCAAATCGGAAAAAAAAGGGATGAAAGAAGGAGCGGCCAATGATTCAGGGGATGGTGATGGGGCGAAGGTGAAATCCAGGAAAAAAGTAAAGGTAAGCTGATTGCCCTCCCTTTACCAAAAGACAAAAGGTAGTTGGGAAATTCAAAAAGTATTAGGGATGTCAATATTGGATAAGTTAGAGGGAAAGCAGGAACATAGGATTGACCCGGATGCCAATCCTTTGCTTTCTGTACATGATGAGGAATTTACAGATGCCCTGATTGAAGGAGTATGTAAAGAGGAGTCCAAAGATCAGACGGAAGAAAAAAGCCAGGATGGAAAGATGAAAACCGGGCAAAGTGTGGATGAAGGAAAAAAAGTCCGGGTAAAGAGGAAAAGAAGGGGAATTCACTGAGATGGATCTGAAACAATTTGATTTGAAATCAAAACAAATGAAGGTAAGTCCAATTGATGGATTTATTAGATCAATTAGAAATGATCCAAGGATCTGTATTTCCCATATAGGGCTGTTCACTGTACTTTATCATCAGCAGTTGGAGTACGGTGGACAGGCTCCTTTTCCTATAAAGAGGGATGAAATCATGGAGACAGCAAAGATTTCAAGTACGGCAACCTATTTCAAAATCCTGAACCAGTTGGCGGATTTTGGTTACATCAGGTATATGCCGACATACAACCGCATGAAATGCAGTACAGTCCAGATATTATAAGGAAGAGGGGAAATGAACATTGATTTGGTTACGAAGGAAGATCTTGAAAAGCTCAGGATGAGGCTATTGGAGGATATCGCAAAGTTGATGGAACCTCGTCAGGAAAAGTACAATGACTGGTTGCGGAGTTTGGAGGTTAGGAAAATCCTAAAGATTTCTCCTGGATCCCTTCAGAACCTGAGGATCAGCGGAAAGTTAAATCCAAAAAAAATCGGAGGGAGTTATTATTATTCTTTGGAAGAGGTTAGGGGGTTGTTTGGGGAGTAGAAACAAGGATTAGCAGCAATGGTAAGTAGGGAAGGATGGGAGTTTTTGAGCAGGATTCAGCTTGACAGGAGAGCTTTCCCAAGCCATATCAGTATTGTTGCGGCAATAATCCAATCTATACCGATTGCTTATCCCAAAAATTCAAGCTATAAAATTTCTAGGAAGAAGATTATGAAAATGGCCCATATCAAAGGGATTGCCACCTATCATAATTGTATCAATAATTTAGTGGAATGGGGATATATCAAATACGAACCAAGCTACCATCCATCGGGGCAAACTAGGGTATGGATTGTTAGGGAATTTGGTAAAGGTGAATCACTATTATAACTGTAAAAATCCTAATTGTTACCCTTGATCATTAAAAAAACACGAAAATATTTTTAAAATATTTTTTTGTTAAAAATTTTCACAAAATTATCAATTTTTTTTCAAGTGGTTTACAGAATAAAATAAGGGAAATTTCTTAAGTATAAATCATTCTTTTTTACAAAAAAAACAAAGTGTTCCTAAATCAACTTGAAATCCAAAATATATTATATGAAATATTTTTGGTGATAAGTCAGTTTTGGTACCTCAAAACCAAGAAATTTATGCATTTAGTTTTTATCAAAAAATACCTGAAACAGGGTATTTTTTACTTCATTTATTTTTTAAATATTTGCTGAATTCCTCAATTGTAGGTAGAATATTTTGTGTGAATAAGAATATCATTATTAATATTATGTTAAGTTATTCCAACTCATTTTCTATGCAAAAATATTACCTGGTTAATTTAATCTAAATTCTTTTAGACCATGAGACTTTTCGATGCCCTTGAAACGAATTCAAAATCCACCTTCTGGAAGTATATTATGTCGGTTTTTGTTTTGTTATTTTTCCAAGTCAACCCATTGTATTCCCAAATCAAAAAATTGCCCAGTGTACCAAAACCTGATGCTGAAATGATTCAACCATTTGAGATGGCTGAAGAATCAGTCACCAAATTGAATGATTCAAAGGAAGTTTTTTCTAAAATCCAGTCCCACAAATCTGAGATGGATGAATTGAAAAAAGAAACCAAGAGTGTCAAAAGCCTTCAATCGGATTCTATCCGATATGATTCGTTGGTCAAAGAACTGAAAAACAAAGTCCTGGATCAATCCAAATCCCAATTTGACATGCTCACAGAATTGGGTGAAATGGTCGAAGATGAGGGACTGAAAAATTCGATTTCTTATGTAAAGTCAAATAATGTTGCTTACTCTCAAATATTGAACGGAGATGTAGATATAGAGGTGATTGAGGATTATTTCGACTTCAGTGAGGAAAATATGAAAGCATTGGTAGATGAACATCTAATTGGAATGACCTCTGATCCACTAGAAGAATTTCTAGGATCATTTGGAATCAAGGAAAAAGATGCGATTACAGGAAGGTTTTACACGAGTGGATTGGAGGATTACCTGACCAAATCCAATGAAAAAAAAATAGGGATAAATGACCTGAACAAATCAGAGGTGCAGTGGAAAATTATTGAATCTGGGAAAGAAATTCTGCCCAATGAATTGGTTGGTAAAGGATCGAATAATAAAATCCAATTAGTTAAGGGTATAAACAAGCCTAAAAGTGAACTGAAAATGCCCAGAGAGCCAAATCCTTACAAGGGCAAATCATTTTTTTCCAGAACCAATTTCGGGATTTATTATGATGCGTTACAGAGCATATCACAAGGCCTACATGTACAGGGGCATTTAGGGTGGAGGATCAGCAATCATGTAATGCCCTATGCTGGTATGATATTCAGAAAACCATGGAAAGAGGATGAAAACAATAGTAGGGAAGGATTTGGGTATCAGGGAGGTATTAGGATCAATTTCGGGAATTGGTTCAGTCAGGCCGGGATTGAAGGCACCTACTCAAGAAATAACTTTAAAGGAACCATAGCAAATGAAGACTTTGATGGATGGATCCTGTATCCCATTTTTTCGGGAGGCAGGCAGGTAACAATCACAAAATCATTGAGAACGGTATTCCTTGGGTATGTTGATCCACTGTACACCAAGAACAAAACCAACCGTCTACACAGCCATATGTTTGGGTTGAAAATCGGTATTGAATTGAATTGAAAACATTCAAAAAAAATGGCCAAATGAAAATTTTAAGCAGGAATTCAACTCTAAGGTCTGTGATGACTTTCATAGGAATATTATATAGTTAAAGCAATACTTTTCCAGCAGATGGGAAAGCAGGGATTGAAACAACAAACCCATTAAGACCACTGACTGGAAATGTTGGAGGAGTATTTAAATCTTGGTGAAATGAATGCCCTTCATTTGAAAAAGTTTGAGGAGTCTTCTCCGTATCCCGGGCTTATGGATTCGGAAATCAAAGATCTAAGGAATAAGTAAGAAAAAGGAAACTAATAATTATGAAAAAAATTGTTTTATTGATTATCATTTTTTCTACCCATTTTTCAATTCATGGGCAGGAAGACAAAATTGATACTATTTCAGTTAAACCAAAGTCGTTCACCGCATTTGGTGCTGAGTCAGGACCAAGTACCCCGACATTCGATGAGTTAGTAACAATTCCAAAATCGCCAGAGGCATCTGCATTCCAAAAATACGGGAATACACCAATTTCCTATTTTGAAGGATCACCTAACATCTCGATACCCATTGGCAAATTAAAAGGAAGGGATATTACTCTGAATATTGATCTGAATTATGATGCATCCGGAATTAAGGTTGATCAAAATGCGACAGACGTAGGACTAGGTTGGAATCTGAATGTAGGGGGAATGATTGTAAGACAAGTCAATGGGATGCCGGACGATTATATTACAGCCACCCCGGCTTATTATCCACATTATTCTGTTTTCAATTATCCTGGAACAGGGGAATCGGTATTTAACCAATTCAATTTTTTCATAAATAACAATGTATCAAGTGGGGGATTTGTCAATAGGACACCAATAGGGTCAACCAATTGGGAAGCCCAGTGGCCGGTCAGATATGTAAGGTTTATGGAAGAGGTATCTCAAGGAAAGATAGACAGTCAGCCTGATACCTATACTTTTTCAATCAATGGTCTGAATGGTACATTAGTAATTGATTATGTGACATCAACTGGATATTGCATTGAGCATCCTGATATGAAAGTAGGAGTTTCATTCAACTCAGGTGTTTTAGGTGTAAAACAAATTGATTCTTGGATATTAATAGATGGTGGAGGGAATACCTACCACTTTGGAGGCTCAAACGCAAATGAGACCACATTTCATTATGAGAACAATGCTCTCGAAGTTTCCAGACAATATACTTCTGGATGGAAAATAAAAAAAATTGTAACAGGAAAACTTAAAGAAACTGTTGATTTTAATTATACTCCTGAAAGTTGGACAAATGACCAGCCTATAATTTCATATTATGCGATGGATAATACTCCTTCGGGTGAATGTCAGAATTTTGGTACAACTCTTAATCTGAATCCATTTTATAAAATTTCTTCTTTCCAGTTAACTTCAATTAAATTCTTATCCGAACCAAATCCAAGATTAAATATCTTCAGAAAATCAAGACTTGACCTTCCGGGCCAAAGTGCTATAGATTATATGAGAATAAATGATGAGTATGGTTCACCAATTAATTTTATAAAGTTTAATACAGA
>NZ_JBGSXS010000409.1:0-2466 GCF_041751335.1 Aquiflexum sp. | reverse complement strand
CCTTGATTGCCTTTTTGGTCTTCAGTTCTTTTGCTATCAGGCAATACCTGAGACAACAGAATTCATATATTCTAAACTCCATTCAAGAGGAGTCCATAAAGTTGGTAAACAGTCCAAAAGTGGCATTTGAGAATAAAATTTACCTCATCGTGGAGCAGATGAAACTTGACCTTATCAGTGTAGATGAGGCGATCAATAATGTTCCTGATCCTATTGAGAAAATCAATATCGCAAATGGAATAGCGACATTGCTTGTTTTCCAGGCAGGGTCTGAACCCAAGGAGGAAATTTTTAGAAGTTTGGCCATTGCGGATAGTTTGTCAGCTGAGCATGCACTCCCAAGCAATCTCAATACCTCTCTATCATCTATTTTAAAAGTATTGAATGATTTACGAGTGACACTCGAATTGGCATATTATTATAATCCGGATACCCAAATAGAAACCTGGAGAAAAGACAATGCTAATAGAGCTGGCAAAATTGTATTTCATATTCTTGAATCCCAACCGGCAGATTTCTCTGATATCATAAACTTCACTCTGGCACTGGAGAATGCTGTCAACTACAGGGTATTTACCCCGGATGAAACTCAAAGAATTATCCAAATCCTTTCGCCCTTTGAAAAGGGAGGTCAATCAGAATGGATTAAAGAAAATTTTAATGCGGACAAACTACTTCTGAGAGGTGCTACAGATTATGCCTTTAGATTCAACGGACTTTATCAGCAATTGGCCTATTTATATGCATCACAGGGTAATAGTGAGAAGGTGTTGAATTGCATGGATGTTTTGTTGGCCAATTCCCAAAACTATTACCAAGGAGATTATGCTACCGTGGCAGATAATGCTGCTAATATAGCTGCTGTGTTTTATAATTTTGGGCATGATACAGCATTGGACGAATTTGTAAAGGGTTATAGTTTGAGAAAAAACATCTCTTTGGAGGAATTTTACGCACATCTTTTTGGAAGGATGTTAAAATCATATAACACATCTTCAAATTTACATTTGTTTGGTTTTATGTCGGATAGGCAAAATCTAAACCTTCAATTCAGTGATAGAGCACAAATCGGATATTTCTGTTCAAAATACCGGGAGGCTGTCCTTTCTGATGTCAAAGATCCCAATGAGAAGAACTATTTGATGGCCCTTTCCTTTAAAAATGAAGGGATTTTGAAAGGAATTAACTTAGAAGATCCGCAAAAGAATGACCTATCCGTTAAACAATTTTTTGACAATGCCATAGAATATTACCGGTTGGTCTCTCCTTCCTATCTGGAACAAACCACATCTGTGATTGGGGTCGCAGGTACAGATAATTTGATCGTTCCCCGTAAATTTTTATTTATTTATCCTGATCTAAGAATTGGATTTCCACCTTTAGAACCGAGGGCTTTCTTTTTCTTTTACTTTTCTGATGTTTTTTTAGATTACATAATTGATAATCAATTAATGGATTTCTTGTACCCGGGTAAGGGCGAATTAGATTTTTTCACAGCGTGGTTGCTAGCTTATAATTCAAATGTCTGGGCATCAACTTATTTCATGGTTAATCCAGTTAGGTATGAGGTGTTTAAAAAGTTGGATAGGGAACTGTCTGAGCGAGAAAATATTGATCAGGTTGACCTGAATTGGTTATACCTTTATTTAGGCGAAATGGCTTATGAAAACAATGAAGTCGAATCCATGATTTCTTATTACGAAAAAATCAATCCTGATAACCTTTTAAATATCCTAAGATCCAAAGAATTTGGAAATCAGGTGAATTTCCATTCCTTTAGGTTAATAGCAACTGCTATAACGGGATTGGCAAATTCAGAAGATTTTGAAGAAATCAATAGATTAATGAAACCTTTCAAAAAAGTTATTAATAGATCTTCCCTCTATGCCTATGCGGCAAAAGATCTCTTATCCAGAAAAACAAATCAGGAAATGGCCAAAAGGTTATTAGACTCTGCAAGGGTGGAGTTTGATAGAACCGGAATTGTTACCACATTTCAGCCTCATAGAATTCAACTTGCTTATACCAACACCCTTTACGATCCCAAAGAAAATTTGGAGGAGTCATTCAGTGTCATCAAAAACCTTCGACAGAAAATTAAGGCTAATCAACTGATGACCCGTGCTATAGCATTTCATGGTGATCTTTATGAGGCAAAAAATCAGTTTCCTGAAAATATTTCTGATGATGATTATGCGGTCTTATTGAGTGAAATACTTTTTGGATATTCAGAAGGTAAGGGGGAGTTGAATGAATCCTGGACAACGTTTCAACAAAATTATCTTTGGTTTTATACACGTTTTTTAATTTACATAGATGAAAGCAGCTGATATGAATAATATATGTCCATATACAGGCTTAAGGTCATTTACTGAAGATGAAAGCATTTATTTTAAAGGCCGGGATCATCAGATAGATCAGCTTACTGATTTATTGGAGAAGAATAAGTTCTTGATGGTCACTGGG
>NZ_JBGSXS010000408.1:0-5511 GCF_041751335.1 Aquiflexum sp. | reverse complement strand
GGGAAGAAGGTCTGAAACGTTTCCAATCCCTCAAAATGAATTGGACGCCAATAGGAATTTGGTCCAAAATCCTATTTGGGATTAATCTTATCAGATTATTTGGTAAATAAAATATAGTGCCAGATCCCTTCGAGGGCCTGGTACTATAATGTTCTTTTCCGGAAAGTATCCAACATCTCCTTCCCTATTTTGTATGTATAGACTGCTTTTGTTCGCCATAACCCTTTCCATCTCATTGGAAGGCTATGCCCAAATTGATAAAAGGTCTCCCAATATTGTCATTATTTTGACGGATGATCAGGGTTATGCTGATGTGGGATTCAATGGTAGTAAAGAAATACCTACTCCAAATATTGATCGGATAGCAGCCAATGGGACAATGTTCACTTCAGGGTATGTTTCTTATGCTGTTTGTGGTCCAAGTAGAGCTGGTCTGATTACCGGAAGGTATCAGGATAAGTTTGGCTTTGCTAAAAACCCGCTTTTTGCACCAAACGATTCCACCATGGGACTTCCGCTATCGGAACAGACGCTTGGTGATTATCTTCAAGAAGCCTCCTACAAAACTTCAATCATTGGAAAATGGCATTTGGGAGCTCACCAAACGCTACATCCCAATCAACGGGGGTTTGATGAATTCTACGGTTTTCTATCTGGAGGACATCAGTATTTTCCTGAAAATTTAACCTTACAAGATGAGTTTGAAGTTGATTCCCAATTTGGAGCTTACTGGACAAAACTCTTAAGAAATAAAGAAAGAGTAGAGGAAAAGGAGTATCTGACCGATGCGTTTTCCAGAGAAGCATTGTCTTTTATTGAAAGAAATCATAAAGACCCATTCTTCTTATTCCTATCCTATAATGCTCCGCATGCACCCATGCAAGCGACAGAAAAATACCTGAATAGGTTTCCTGACATTTCCAATGAAAAAAGGAAAACCTATGCGGCAATGGTCTCTGCGGTAGATGATGGTGTGGGGAATATTTTGGATTTGTTGCAAGAATTGGGGATTGAAGAAAACACGATTGTTTTTTTTCTTTCTGACAATGGTGGTCCAATGCCCAATAATGCTTCGGACAACAAACCATTGAGAGGAAAAAAGGGAGACTTCTTTGAAGGCGGGGTAAGGGTGCCATTTGCAGTGCAGTGGAAAGGAGTGATTCCAAAAGGAGCCACCTATGACTATCCAATTATTTCTCTGGACATTTTTGGAACCATGGCAGGATTGATTGGAACACAAACCAAGAACGAATTGGATGGAGTCAATTTGATCCCATACCTGACAGGTGAAAATCAAAATGCACCACATGAAGCTCTTTATTGGAGGAATTTCAATGCTGAAAGGTTTGCAATCCGAACACTTCATGACAAAATGATTTCTGGGCCAAATGAGCAATTCCTATTTGATATCAAAAACGATATTTCTGAAAAGCGAAATCTTGCCAGTGAAAATAATGCTCAGCTTGACGGTTTAGCAGATAAAATCAATACATGGAAAAGCATGTTGAAAGATCCTCTCTTTATGGGGTTGTTGGAAGATGAAGCTTATTCCAAGCTTCACCCTGATCGGTATGGAAGAAAATCCAATCAATAAATTTTCAAAAAAAGCAATTAATTGATGAATGATATAGATTTCAAATTCATAATTATTTTCCTGATTTTCTTGGGATACAATGCCGAGGCAAAGGATTATTATTTCCATCCAAAAATGGGGAATGATAGCGCCAATGGATCCTCATTTAAATCGCCTTTCAAGTCATTGGTGAAAATAAGTGACTTGACCCTCGAACCGGGGGATAGGATCTTTTTAGCTGCGGGGGAAGTATTCCATGAAACTTTAGTCCTTGATCATGTTCAAGGGAGTTTTGAAAATCCTATCCTAATAGATTCTTATCAAAATAACGGTGATGATATCAAAGAAAAATCCATGTTAGATGCTACAGGTCTTCTCAATGGTCTTTTGATTACCAACTCTAACCATATCATCATCAAGAACCTTGACATCACTGCCAATGGACCAGTTGACGATACAGGTGATGGAGAGATGCGGGTCGGTGTTTTGATCTTCGGCAAAGGAAATGAAAGAATTACAAATATTCATTTAGAAGAACTCCACATTCATGATATCTTCTATGAAAAAGAAGGTATTGGAAGGACGGAAGGTGAAGTAAGATCGGCTAACGGAACGCAAAAATACGGTTGGGGAATCCGCATGATTGCCAATGACGATGCTGAAATAGAAAATGTTTGGATCAGCAATTCAACAATAGAAAATGTAAGCCATACAGGAATCAAACTCACGGGTACCCAAAAACAAAATGTCAGAAATGTCAGGATCTTGGACAATAAGGTTTTCCGAACAGGTGGTCCAGGAATTCAGATGTCCGGGGTGAAATTTGTACACGTCAAAGGAAATGAAGTCAGCCACTCAGGTAGCACTGATGATTCCCGAAAGTGGGGCAGAGGTTCAGGTCTTTGGACTTGGTCAGCATCCTATGTGATGATCGAGCATAATAGTTTTATGTATGCCAATGGCCCTGGAGATTCCGCAGGCGCACATATTGACTTCAACTGTGATAACGTAATTCTGCAGTACAACTTCAGTGCTGAGAATGCAGGTGGTTTTTGTGAGATTCTCGGAAATAACTACAACTGTGCCTACCGCTACAATATCAGTGTCAATGATGGGCATAGGATAAAAGGCGAAAATGGTGCATTTCAGGAAGGAAAGATTTTTTGGTTGAGTGGGTATCAAGGTGGGCAAAGGGAAAGGAAAGCTCCTGTCAACTCCTACTTCTACAACAATACCATGTATGTGAAATCGGATCAAGTATCGAAAATTGCCATTGATAATCGATCAAAAGGTATTTTGATTGTCAACAACATCTTTCACTTAGAGGGGCGTTCTGAATTGGTAGCAGGTGATCAGTACAAGCCTGACGATGAAAGTGTATCTGAGATGGAAAGTGTTTTTTTTGAAAACAACCTTTTTCTGAATGGATCAAACTGGCCGTCAGGTATCATGATACAGGATGCAAAGCCCCTATTTGGATCTGCTGATTTCAAAAATCCCGGTGGAATGAAGCCGAAAGATTACATCCCACAAAACAAAGAATTGATACAAAAAGGAATCAGCATTCCATTTCTGCCGAATGATGAATTTGGCTTGATGGATGGGCTGGATATGCAAACAGACTTTTTAGGAAATCCAACAATGGGTAAGCCAAGTCTTGGTGCGATAAACTATGTTGAAAAAAAAACAGACAATAACCAATGAAAAAAATAACAGTTATAATTTTTCTATCCATTTGTTGCCTGCTTGCCTTTCAGGTGAAATACCGGGATTTTCAACCGGGTCAGGTTTGGGAAGATGACCTGGGGTTACATATCAATGCCCATGGTGGTGGTTTTTTGATCCAAGAAGACACATACTATTGGTTTGGAGAACATAAGGTCGAAGGTGCAGAAGGGAATAAAGCACAAGTGGGTGTTGGAGTATATTCATCCAAGGACCTTTTCAATTGGAAAAATGAAGGAATTGCTCTTGAAGTGCATGATGATCCAAATTCCCTTTTGATAAAAGGATGTGTCATAGAACGACCAAAGGTAATCTATAATGAAAAGACCAAAAAGTTTGTCATGTGGTTTCATCATGAGCTCAAGGATAGGGGATATGAGGCAGCTATGACAGGATTAGCGGTAAGTGACAATGTAACCGGTCCTTACTCTTATATTAAAAGTGTCAATCCACATGCAGGAATATGGCCGACAAATTATCCGGACAGCCTAAAATCTTTGCCTGTTGATCTTGACAAATTTGAAAGGCCATCTCCTGAATGGAAAGAGGCGGTGGTGAATGGGGTCTTTTTGAGAAGGGATTTTGAAAAAGGTCAAATGGCCAGGGATATGACACTCTTTGTGGATGATGACGGGAAAGCCTATCATTTTCATTCTTCCGAAAACAATCAAACACTTCATGTGGCCGAGTTGACTGAGGATTATATGGATTTTACAGGGAACTATACCAGGGTATTACCGGGGCAACAAAACGAAGCGCCTGCCATTTTCAAGAAAGACGGAAAATATTATATGTTTTCCTCCGGACTTACCGGCTGGAACCCCAATCCGGGGAAATCTGCAGTGGCGGACCACCCATTAGGCCCTTGGACTCCTTTGGGAAATATGGTGAGAGGAACAGAAGACGAAATGAAAACCACTTTTTGGTCACAGAGCACTGCGGTGATACCTGTCATCGGAAAGAAAGATGCTTTTATCTATGTAGGAGATAGGTGGGTACCGGAAAATCCAATTGATGGTCGGTACATTTGGCTTCCTATTGAATTTGAAAACAAAAGACCTGTATTGAGATGGAGGGATAGTTGGGATCTATCATTTTTTGACAACTAAGGAAAAACCCATGAAATTGAAAGTTGCTATATCATTCCTTATTTTTTTATCTTTTTCTATCCTGAATATCAGTGTGGGACAGTCTATGCAAAAACCCAATATCATCCTGATTTTGGCGGATGACCTTGGCTTCGCAGACTTAAGCCTCAATGGGAGTTTACAGATTAAGACTCCTAATATTGATGCCTTGGCAGCTGAGGGGGTGAACTTCACCCAAGCCTATGTATCAGCACCCGTATGCAGTCCATCTAGGGCAGGGTTGTTGACCGGTAAAAACCAGGTCAGTTTTGGCTATGACAATAACCTGACTGATAATACCCCGGGCTTTGATCCAGAGTATGCAGGCCTGCCAATTGGGGAAAAGACCATTGCCGATAGATTGAAGGAAGCAGGATATGTATCCGGATTAATTGGTAAATGGCATTTGGGATCAAAAAAACAATTTCACCCTTTGAACCGTGGTTTTGATGAATTTTGGGGATATGTAGGTGGAGGACATCATTATTTTAAATCTGAGGAAAATGGACAAGGCTATTTGGCTCCCATAGAAAGTAATTACAAAACTCCTCAACCGATCACTTACCTCACAGACGACAAGGGGGACGAATGCATAGATTTTATCAGAAGGCATAAAAATCAACCTTTTTTCTTATACGCATCATTCAATGCTCCCCATGCCCCAATGCATGCAACCGTGGAGGATTTAGCGTTGTTTTCAAATATTTCAGATGAAAAAAGAAGAATCTACCTTGCCATGGTCCACCGCTTGGACATCAATGTCGGACGGATCATAAATACCTTAAAAGAAGAAGGATTGGAGGAAAATACCCTGATAGTTTTTTTAAGCGACAATGGTGGGCCTGTTGATCAAAATGCCTCCAACAATGCCCCATTCAACGGACAAAAAGGAATTCTGCTGGAAGGTGGCATTCGTGTCCCATTTATTATGAAATGGAAAGGTTCTCTACCGTCTGGTGAATCTTATACCCATCCTATAATTGCACTTGACCTGATGCCGACCTTTATGGGTTTGGCTGGGATTGATCTACAGGAATCAGATCATTTTGATGGTGTGAACTTGTTTCCTTTCTTGACCAAAGAAAA
>NZ_JBGSXS010000407.1:0-8275 GCF_041751335.1 Aquiflexum sp. | reverse complement strand
CCGAGCAGAAGAGCAGATTATGCAAATTCTATGGGATATCGAGAAAGGCTTTGTCAAAGATATCCTAGAAAAAATGACCGAACCAAAACCGGCCTACAACACAGTTTCCACGATCGTCCGTATCCTCGAAAGGAAAGGATTCGTCAATCACAAGGCTTATGGAAAATCTCATGAGTATTTTCCAATAGTCACCAAGGACGAATATCGTAGCTTCACCATCAAAAACCTTTTATCAGGTTATTTCAGTGGTTCTTTCTCCAAAATGGCTTCATTCTTTGCAAAAGATAAAAATCTGAATATCAAAGAACTTGAAAAAATTATGGATGAAGTAAAAGAAGATGTAAAAAAATAGCCCATGGCTGTTTTGATTGATTATATCTGGCAAAGCACATTTTGTCTTCTATTTTTCTTCGGAGTCTACTCTATATTCCTTAGAAATGAAAAGGCTTTTATAGCAACAAGATGGTTTATTCTGCTTGCGCCTATTTTGGCATTGCTTTTTCCTTTGATAAGCATCCCAGTAAGTTTTGAAAAGCCAGGTATATCACTTGAACAAACAGAGTTTTTTCGGGCGTTGGCCATTCAGTCAACGCCCGATAACTTTGTAGCGACTTTTGGGCTTCCTGAAGTCACAGTTCAAAGTTCCAAGTTGCCTCTCCTATGGGAAATCAAAGATTACCTCATTTTTTTCTATCTGACAGTTACATTTTTATTGTCTTTCAGGCTTTTCTGGAATTTTGTTCAATTACGGATGATTTGGGAAAGAGGGTGGTATCAGACCAAATTCAATCTCAAACACAATTACTTTTTGATACCAACATTTGGATTGACACCTATCTTTTCTTTTTTCAATAAACTATTTTGGGATGATACCCAAGAGTTAAAGGCTGATGAAAGAGAGCAAATCATCAAACATGAAATTGAGCACATCAGACAGGGTCATTCCTGGGATGTGATATATTACCAGATATTGAGTTTACTTTTTTGGTTCAACCCAGCCATTCATTTGATGCGAACCGCATTGATAGATGTGCATGAATATCTTGCAGATGATAATGTAATCAGAAAAACCAAAAACAGCGAAAACTATCCAAAACTGATCGTCAAAATGGCATTTAAGGGAATTGATCTTCCTATTGGTAATTATTTCATTAGATCTACAACCCTTAAAAGAATTATGATGATGAAAAACCCTAAAAAAATCAATTGGTTGAAAACCGCAATGATAGTCCCGCTTTCATTGATGCTTTTGGCATTGGTATCTATGAAAACAGAGAGAGGTAAGCACCTGCTTCCCTTTAGCATCACAGAAAATATCGAGGAAATCAAAAAAATGCTCCTCATATCACAGGACTCCCTTGAAGTAGGAATAAAAGTCAAGAAAATCAAAAACCCACTTCATTATGAATTCATCAGCCCTAGACAAAATGAAAGATTAACTGCTCAGATTGGTGAATTGCAATATGAATTTACAGGGATCAGTTCAGATGAAGATTATATCAAAGTCAGAGGTCTGATCAATAATTTGAGATCCACTTCTAAAATCACCAAGACCTATCCTAATGCTCGACTCAAGCATCAGGTAGATTCACCTGCTGAACCTTCCATAGGAATGGAGGAATGGAACAAATCAATTATACAAAAGATTAGTGTTCCCAAAGAGGAATTGAGCTTAGGACTAGGTGGAGTAATTGAAATTGAATTTGTGGTGTCTAAAGAAGGAGAAATACAAAACCCTATTATTAAGAAAAGTTACGGTGGTGGTTTGGATAATCAATTGTTAGAAGTAGTTCGGAAAGAATCTCAAAATAAATGGATCGCAGCCAGATCTAAGGAAAACAATGTGGAAATGGTTATGACTGCTTCCTTTGCATTTTATGGAAGCGAAATGGCATCCACGGATTCACATAGGTTTTTCAATCCCTCCCCCACTCCAGCTTTTAACAGTAACTTTGAAATCACAGAAAATACTGTTTTTGATGTGGTCGAAAAGGCTCCTGAATATGAAGGAGGAATGCAGGCCTGGAATGAATGGATCAAATCCAATATCCAATATCCCAAAACAGCCAAACAGTTGGGTGTGGAAGGTACAGTTTATGTTGTATTTGTAGTGAACAAAGATGGGACTATTGAGCAACCTGAAATTCTCAGAGGAATTGGTGCAGGTTGTGACGAGGAAGTACTCAGACTCATTTCCGAGGCTCCGGATTGGATACCAGGTCAACAGGGTGGGCAGAAAGTGAATGTCAGAATGAGGCTCCCGGTGCGGTTTAAGCTTCCAAGTGACCAATTTGTCTCAGAGTCTTTAATTGGTGAAAGTTCTGAAAATTCAACAGATAATGCCAAAGCTTCAGATGCTTTTAACCAACACATGTCAAAAAACCTTAAGTACCCTGCCCATGCAATGACTAATGGGGTTTTCGGTACGGTATTTACAAGAGTTAACCTTGATGGAAACGGTAAAATAAATTCATATGCTATTACCAAGGGCATTTCACCAGAATTGGATGATGAAGTCCTTAGAGTGCTCGAAAATGCGCCAAATTGGACCGTGGACGGAAAAGAAAATTCTTACATTGTAAATCTTCCCGTTACTTTTAGAATCGGAGGTAGACAGAATACATTGGGACAAACCTTAAATATGGAAAATGAAATAGTGGTAGTCGGATATCTTGCCCAGGACAGAAGCCCATTCTCTAAGATAAAAATGTATGAAACTGAAAAAAATCAGGTTTCTGAACCTTTGTTTGTAATCGATGGAGTAGCCTACCCAGAGTTGGGTAGAAAATTGGATGATGTAATAAATCCAGATCAAATTAAAACTGTTGATGTTTTAAAAGGTGATGATGCTAACCGTTTATTTCATCTTTATGGAAGCAGGGTGGGAAATGGAGTGATATTGATTACCACCAAAAAATAAAATCTGCTTCTACTAGCCGAATAAAAAAGCCATTGCAGAATTAATTTTGCAATGGCTTTTTTATTGATAAATCCTTAATTCAATTTTATTGATATACGCTTTTTTGCCAGTAACCCTATATTCTTCTTCTATCGGGAAGGAAGACCGAAGTCGGAAGACCGATGTATAGGGCATTTCAGTTCTCATACGAGAATTAAAATGGATGTCCAATCTTCTGGCATAATTGAGTACATACAAATTAAATTTTTTGATTAATCATTAATGATACAATTAAATCCAAACCCCTTAACGATATTTTGTCAAATTCTAAATTTACTTCGGTCTTCGGCCTTCCGACTTCCGTCCCTTTTATAGAAAAACTTTCGCAACTTCCATAAAAGCGGATATTAAAATCAATTTCATTTCAAGTTCAATTTCCCTTGTGAGGCGCCATACAGATTCGCCATTCTGAAAAGTATCCTTGCACCGACATTGCCATCCCATTCATCTCCTTCAGGACCCGGTCCTACCTCTACCAAGTCAAATCCAATGATTTTTTTCCCTGATTTCACTACCTGCTTCATCAAATATAAAATCTGTTCCATTTCAAACCCCCCAGCCACAGGAGTCCCTGTATTTGGACAAAGTTTAGGGTCAAAACCATCTATATCAATTGTGATATATACATCTTCGGGCAATTTGTCTACAATGTCATCACAGATCACTTTCCATGCTTTACCCTCATAGAGGTCTTCTTTGATATCTTTATCATAAAATGTATGGATCCTATTGTTTTCTTTCGCCAATATGGCTTCGGATTGACAATAATCTCTTATCCCAACCTGTACCAGCTTGCTTACCTGAGGCAATTTTAGGGCATTATAACTGATCGAGGCATGAGAAAACTCAAAGTTTTCGTAGGATTTTCTTAGATCCGCATGAGCATCGATCTGTAATATTCCAAAACTTTCAAATTCTTCAGAAAGCGCTTTGATCATTCCAAGTGATGTACTGTGATCCCCACCCAGCAAAGCAACCATTTTACCCATAGATCTGAATTTTTTTACTTGGCTATACACCCATTCGTTCATTTCAGAGCAGGCTTTATCAATAATACCCGGTACCGCTGCAAATCTTTCCAAGGAATCCTGCTGAGCACCTGACTCGAGCCAAGAAATATAATTTCTGGCCAATATTCTATAACTATTGCTTTTGTCTTCCAATTCGGCTGGAATGGGAAGCAAATGGATACCCATTTTCCAGGCATCATGGATATCATGCTGATAAAGATCTACCTGATAAGAGGCATTTAAAACAGCTTCAGGACCTTGAACAGTACCAGGAGAATAAGACACAGTAACTTCCCAAGGAACAGGTATAATGATCATATCTGCGGTATTTTCATCAAATGGCAATCCAAAAATACCATCATTCATTGTGACCCCATTTGGATCAAAGTTTTCAATTTGTGTATGCTTCAACATTTTATTGATTTAAATTTTAGGTTTAAAAAAACAAGAAAATTCCTCAAATTAGAAAAATTCCTTGAATACAAAACTACAAAAAACATTACATACCCAAACTAAAAAATTCCTTAACGGTATTCTTTGAACACGCAGTGTTTATGGTGACTATGGAACAAATCGCAATTAATTTACCGAGTTCATTAACTATTGCAAGATCTCCTTTAAAATTCCGGTATTGCCACCTAATGATTTCCAATCATCCACCAAAATCTCTAGAACAGCCATCATTCCAGGCTTCATACTGACATATTTTTGGCCTGAAACATATGAAACTAGCGAACTGATTCCAGGATTGTGTCCTAACAACAATATATGCTTGCTAGGTTGTTTGATACTATTGATGATCTCCAATAATTTTTGAGGTTCCGCATCAAAAATTTCATCATGGGTTATTTGATTATTTTTTATTGACAAAGTTGAAGTAAGGATCTCGAGAGATTGTAGGGTACGTTTGGCAGGGCTTACCAAAATCAAATCTGTATAGAAATCTATAGATTTTAGGTAATCTGCCAGCGCATTGAGTTGCTTTCTTCCTTCACTGGTCAATTCTCTTAAAAAGTCCCCTCTGACACCGATTCCAGGCCTTGCCTCACCATGTCTCATAACATATAAAATTTTAGGTTCAGCCATATTTAGTAACATTTTCTTAAATGTGAATTTCGTAATTATACTTACAATAAAAAAACATGATTTCAAGTATTATTTGGATAGGAATATATTGAAGTCTATTTTTAGGATTTTATGTGGGTTGCAAAAAGCAAACCATTCTCATAAATAAACTGAATATGTCAAAAAATCTAGTAATAGTGGAGTCGCCTGCCAAAGCGAAAACAATTGAAGGATACTTGGGTAAGGATTTTAAGGTAGCCTCCAGTTATGGACATGTGCGGGATTTGCCCAAAGGTGATAATGCTATTGATATAAAAAACCGCTTCAAGCCAACCTACGAAGTTACGCCTGATAAAAAAGATGTTATCAAACAATTGAAAATTCTGGTCAAGGATTCAGAAATGGTCTACTTGGCAAGTGATGATGACCGTGAAGGAGAAGCAATATCTTGGCATTTAAAGGAGGTTTTAAACCTAAAAGATGATCAAACCAAAAGGATTGTTTTTAGAGAAATCACAAAAAATGCCATCCTAAAAGCAATTGAAAATCCAAGAAAAATCGATATTGATTTGGTCAATGCACAGCAGGCACGAAGGATTTTGGACAGGTTGGTAGGTTTTGAGCTATCTCCAATTTTGTGGAAAAAGATCAAAGCAGGCTTATCGGCAGGAAGGGTGCAGTCCGTAGCTGTGAGATTGATAGTGGAAAGGGAAAGAGAAGTTGAAAAATTCAATACTAAATCTTCTTTTAGGATAACCGCACTTTTTGATGTCAAGGGTAAAACCTTGTCGGCAGAACTGCCCAAGAAGTTTGACAATCAGCAAGAGGCAGAAGATTTTCTCAAAAAATGTATTGGTGCGGATTTCACGATCGAAAACCTTGAAAAGAAGCCAGGAAAAAAATCTCCTGCTGCACCTTTCACCACTTCCACGTTGCAGCAAGAGGCCAGTAGAAAACTTAGCTTTTCGGTAGCTCAAACCATGTCTGTGGCTCAAAAGCTTTATGAAGCAGGGAAAATCACCTACATGAGAACTGACAGCGTCAACCTCTCAGAGGATGCCATGTCTGCTGCAAAAAATGAAATCAATTCGGCTTATGGTCATGAATTCCATCATTCCAGAAAATATACTACAAAATCAGAAGGTGCACAGGAAGCGCACGAAGCCATTAGACCTACGGATTTTTCCAAGCATGATACTTCAGGTGAAAGGAACGAACAAAGACTTTATGAACTGATATGGAAGAGAGCGATTGCCTCACAGATGTCAGATGCACAATTGGAAAAAACGGTGGCTACCATCAAAGTATCCACCACGCCCGAAAAACTCATAGCTTCAGGTGAAGTGATCAAATTCGAGGGGTTTTTGAAAGTATATCTAGAAGATACTGATGATGAACCGGATGATGAAGAAAACGGCAATATAGGTCTTTTGCCTCCATTGAGTATTGGTGAGTTATTAAACTTATTAGAATTAAAGGGAAAAGAAACATTCAGCAGGCCAGCTCCAAGGTACACAGAAGCATCGCTTGTGAAAAAATTGGAAGAAATGGGTATTGGTCGTCCTTCTACCTATGCACCTACTATCTCCACGATTCAAAAAAGGGAATATGTCATCAAAGAATCCAGAGATGGTACTGAGCGTGATTATGTGGAAATGAAAGTCCTCAAAGGACAATTTTCCAAACAGATCAAAAAGGAAATTGCCGGGGCAGACAAGAACAAGCTTTTCCCTACCAATATCGCCATGGTTGTGAATGACTTTTTAGTGGAGCATTTTCCCAATGTGATAGACTTTTCTTTTACTGCCAAAGTGGAAAAAGAATTTGATGACATTGCGCAGGGAGGACAAAACTGGGAAGATATGATTGAGAATTTCTACGGAAAATTTCATACCAGGGTAGAAATGACTGCTAATGTGGCAAGGGCAGATATCAACAGCTCCAGAGAACTTGGTACTGATCCCAAAACCGGAAAGAAGGTTATAGCCAGGTTGGGTAAATTTGGTCCATTGGTACAGATCGGTGAGCAGGATGATGAAGAGAAGCAGTTTGCCAGTATGAAGAAAGGGCAGTTTATCGAAAACATCACTTTGGATGATGCGATGGAACTGTTCAAACTTCCGCGAGATGTAGGCAATTTTGAGGAGAAAAAGATTGTTGCGGCGATTGGAAGATTTGGCCCTTATTTACGTCATGATAGCAAGTTTGTTTCTTTAAATAAAGAACAGGATCCTTTGAGTATTACAGAGGAAGAAGCCATCCAACTAATCAAAGACAAAAGGGAGGCCGATGAAAAGAAACACATCAAGTCCTTTACTGAAAATCCTGAAATCGAGATTCTTAATGGAAGGTGGGGCCCATATATCAAAATGGGGAAAAACAATTTCAAGATTCCTAAAGGAAAAGAAGCTGAAAGTCTTTCTTACGCTGAAACGGTGGAAATCATTGAAAACCAGCCAGTAAAAAAGGCTGGGAAGTTCACGAAGAAAAAAGCTTAAATCACAAAAGCGGGTCTCAAATGGCCCGCTTTTTTTATGCCCCATTAAATTCGGAATTGAGAAATAATATTTGACAAATATTGGTTTTTGAATTACATTCAAGATTAAATATGAAAAAACTAGTAGTGTTAACAGGTGCCGGAATTTCAGCAGAAAGTGGCATAAATACTTTTAGAGACAGTGGGGGATTATGGGAAGGACATAATGTGATGGAGGTAGCCTCTCCGGAAGGCTGGAGAAAAAACAGAGAACTTGTTCTAGACTTTTATAACCAAAGAAGGAAACAGGCATTGACCGTTGAACCTAATGAAGCACACCTGGAACTGGTAAGGTTGGAAAAACATTTTGATGTCACCATTGTCACCCAAAATGTAGACCATCTCCATGAAAAAGCCGGATCTTCCAAAATCATCCATCTCCATGGAGAATTGTTCAAATCCCAAAGTACGGTCGACCCATCTTTGGTTTATGATATGGATGGTTGGGAAATCAAACTCGGAGACAAGTGTGAAAAAGGAAGCCAACTCAGACCATTTATCGTGTGGTTTGGAGAAATGGTCCCCATGATGGAACCTGCAATAGAGGCTGCCATGGATGCAGATATTTTTGCAGTCATCGGAACATCCATGTTGGTTTACCCTGCTGCCGGCCTAATTCAATATGCTCCCAAGAAAAGTTTGAAATATATTATAGATGTCAAGGTTCCTGAAACCGGATTTTTTGATAATTTGAAACCAATTGAA
>NZ_JBGSXS010000406.1:0-6687 GCF_041751335.1 Aquiflexum sp. | reverse complement strand
TTCCCAAAAAAAAGTAAAGAATTCATTTGGTCAGGCGGAGGTCAGGTATAAAGTGAGTACAAAAGTCATTATGTTTGGTGTCGAATTCGAAGCAGAGTTTACATTGACAGATAGGTCAAAAATGAGGAATCCCATTCTTCTCGGAAGAAAAATATTGATAGGGAGATTTATAGTAGATGTGCAAGAGGCTAACTTATCAAAAAAATCATTGAAATGAAGATTGCGATTTTATCAAGAAACTCCCACCTGTATTCTACCAGGAGGTTAATTGAAGCTATTAAAGCAGCTGGGCACGAAGCCATGGTGGTTGACCATTCGCTATGTGACCTGATCATAGAACAGGATGGTCCTTCTATCATATATAAAGGAGAAAAACTTTCAGGCGTTGATGCCATTATTCCAAGGATCGGTGCCTCGGTTACTTTTTACGGTACGGCAGTAGTTCGTCAGTTTGAACTGATGGGGGCTTTTTCCGCAGTAGAATCCCAGGCTATCGTGAGAAGCAGGGATAAATTGAGAAGCCTGCAGATTCTTTCCAAGGCAGGTCTGGGAATGCCCAAAACAGCTTTCACCAATTTTTCCAAAGGAGGAGAAAAAGCATTGATCGAAAGAGTTGGCGGAGCACCGTTGATTATCAAACTGTTGGAAGGTACTCAAGGCTTGGGCGTAGTATTGGCCGAAACAAAGAAAGCAGGTCAGTCAGTGATCGAAGCTTTTCATGGATTGAAAGCCAGAATTATAGTGCAGGAATTTATCAAAGAAGCCAAAGGAGCTGATATCCGGGCATTTGTGGTCAATGGGAAAGTGGTAGGGGCCATGAAGCGGCAAGGGGCAGAAGGGGAATTCCGATCCAATCTTCATAGGGGAGGGGTAGCTACTGTGATCAAACTTTCGAGAGCAGAAAAAATGGCCGCTCTCGGCGCTGCAAAAGCATTAGGACTTGCCATTGCAGGTGTTGATTTGTTACAATCAGAAAGGGGGCCTTTGATTTTGGAAGTAAACAGTTCGCCAGGTCTGGAAGGGATTGAAAAAGCAACTGGGATAAATATAGCATGGGAAATTGTAAAGTATATTGAGGAGTCGGTAGAGAAAAAAATCAAAAAAAAGGAACATTAAAAATGAACAAACCAATCCGGATAGGCACTCGAGGCAGTAAACTGGCCCTTTGGCAGGCTTATCACGTGGCAGATTTGCTCAAAGCTCAAGGTTTGGCAAGTGAAATTGTCATCATAGAAACCAAAGGAGATAAGATTTTGGATGTTTCTATTGCCAAAATAGGGAGTAAGGGTGTTTTCACTGAAGAGCTTGAAGATCAATTGGCTTCGGGTGCTATAGATATAGCTGTACATAGCGCCAAGGATATGCAGTCAAAATTGCCCGATGGATTTGAAATCATTGCTTTTACGAAAAGGGAAGTGGAAAATGATATTATTCTTAGCCATGATCCTAACATTGATTACCAAAATCCTGACCAATCGTTGGTTCTTGGGACATCCTCTACCCGGCGTGTAGCTACTTTAAAACATTTTTATCCTCACATTCACACAGTAGAGGTCAGGGGTAATCTCCAGACAAGAATTGCTAAAATGGAATCAGGATTATGTGACGCACTTTTATTGGCCTATGCAGGCGCACATCGGATGGGATACGATAATTTGATCAGGCATAAGCTATCATTGGATGAATTTACCCCAGCCGTAGGTCAGGGAAGTGTAGCCATTGAGACTTCTGTAAACCTAGACCCAACCATTAAAGCTCAAATAGTTTCCGCTTGCCACCATGAAGCAACGGGATATAGATTACTTGCTGAAAGATCTTATTTGCGGGTTTTGGAAGGAGGTTGCAGTATTCCTGTTTTTGCATTGGCCGAATTTGAGGAAAACACTTTGCATTTAAAAGGTGGCATTGTAAGCTTGGATGGAAGCTCGCGGATTATGCACAAAGTGTCGGGAAGCCATGATCAATCAGAAGAACTTGGAATGCAATTGGCAGACAAGGTTTTGAAAGATGGAGGATTTGAAATATTAAAAGAGATAAAAACAGCTTTAAAGAAATGAGAAATTTAAGGTTTGTCTTGCCCGTTATCGCGGCATTGACATTATTTTCCTGCAAATCAGAAAAAGATTATCTGGTCAAAATCCAGACTCGTCATGGTGACATGTACGCAATATTATTTGATGAAACCCCAAAGCATAAAAAGAATTTTGTTGACTTGGCTCAGGCAGGAAGATTTGATTCCACGGAGTTTCATAGGATCATACCTGAATTTATGATTCAGGGTGGAGATGTGTTCGGCAAGGAAAAGCTTCCTCAGGAAGAATGGTACACTGTACCTGCCGAGATCCAAAATGGGATGATCCATAGCAAGGGAATGATAGCCGCAGCAAGACAGGGCAATAATATCAATCCTGAAAAAAGGTCAAGCGGAACTCAGTTTTATATTGTTCATGGGAAGGTTTACAGTAGAGATGAACTGGTGACGGATATGAAGATCTTGTCAGATTATTTTTACAAATATATTCAACTTGGTAGCAATGCTCATTTGAAGGATGCTTACGGCAAGTTGTACCAAGAGCAGCAATTTGATTCCCTGAATAAATTGATGTTATATGAAAAAGAAAACATGGAGTCTTTTTACAATATCAATCTGGAAAAGCCAATGACGCCTCAGCAGATAGAATCTTATACCACGATAGGTGGAACGCCACACCTTGATGATGAATACACAGTTTTTGGCAAAGTTATTCAAGGTCTCGATGTAATGGAAAAAATAGCTGCGGAACAAACAGCTGAAAGGGATAGACCTGTGAATCCGGTTTATATGAAGGTAACTGTAGAGCAACTTCAAAAAGCAAAAATTACCAAAGAATATGGACATACTTACTGAAAAAAGTAGGGCTGTAAAAGTTCTTGTCACAGGGGCTAATGGTCTTTTGGGTCAGAAATTAGTTGATCAATTAAGAGCTGATCCTGAAATTCATGTAATAGGTACTGGAAAAGGGCAGTCGAGACTGCCTAATGCATGGAAAGGGAGTTATGAATGGAGAGAAATGGATGTAACCGACAAACAACAGGTTTTGGAAGTATTCGCCGAAATCAAACCTGATGCGGTAATTCATACAGCAGCCATGACGCAGGTGGATGATTGTGAAAAAGAAAAAGATCAAAGCCGAATAGCCAATATTGATGCTGTTTCGAATTTGATTGAGGCTTGCCGTACCAATGATGTACATTTGGTCCACCTTTCTACTGATTTTATTTTTGACGGAGAAGAAGGTCCCTATACTGAAGAAGCAGCACCGAATCCCATCAATTATTATGGTCAGACCAAGCTTGAGGCAGAAAATAGGATATTGGAATCCGGAATCAGGTGGGCAATAGTCCGAACAGTTTTGGTATATGGGATAGCCAATGACATGAGCAGATCGAATATTATTCTTTGGGTCAAAAAATCTCTGGAAGAAGGGAGGAATATTAAGGTAGTAAATGACCAATGGAGAACTCCGACCTTAGCGGAAGATTTGGCAGAGGGTTGTGTCTTGATTGTGAAAAAAGGAGCAACGGGAATTTTCAATATTTCAGGAAAGGATTTCTTAACGCCTTTTGAAATGGCTATCCAAACAGCGAATTATTTTGGATTAGACAAATCATTGATTACAGAAGTGGATTCAACGCTTTTTACCCAGCCAGCCAAGAGACCACCCAAAACCGGATTTATCATTGAGAAGGCCAAAAATGAGCTGGGTTATTCGCCTAAAAGTTTTACAGAAGGAATTGGTATTTTATCAAAACAAATTAAATTAGCCGATTCTTAATTCTTAAATTTTCATTTAAAATTAACAAATCGATAAAGTATGGCAATGAATTCAGATACCCAAGGTAGGGGCCAATGGGGTTCCAGTTTGGGTTTTATAATGGCTGCTGCAGGATCAGCGGTAGGTTTGGGCAACATTTGGAGGTTCCCGTATCTGACCGGTGAAAACGGTGGTGGCGCATTTGTTTTTGTATATGCAATCTGCGTGCTGTTGATAGGATTGCCGCTATTGCTCAATGAAATTGCCTTGGGCCGTATTTCAGGCAAAAACCCTATCGGTGCGATAAAAGCTACAGGTGGAAACGGGTTCTGGCAAATTGCCGGCATCTTATGTATCCTTGTCTGTTTCTGTGTGTTGAGTTATTATTCCGTGATTGCAGGTTGGACCATTGGGTATATTTTCACCGAATTGATCAATATTCCGATCGATTTTGAGGATTTCCAACAAACACCCATGTATGTGATACCTCTTTGTTTTGTTTTCATATTGATGACAATAGGAGTGGTTTTGGGAGGTGTATCCGGTGGTATTGAAAAGGCAGCCAAATTTTTGATGCCGGTATTGTTTATCATTATCATTTTTATAGCTGGCAGAGCGGTGACTTTAGAAGGTGCCAGTGCAGGTATTGAGTATTACTTATATCCCGATTTCTCTAAAATCACCACTAAAGTCATACTTCAAGCTCTTGGTCAGGCATTTTTCTCTATGTCTGTTGGTTGGGGCTTGATGATAACTTTCGGATCTTATTTGCCCAAAAGTGGTAATATAGTTCAATCTTCGGGATGGATTGCCGGTATGGACAGTATGGTGGCATTGTTGGGTGGATTGATGGTATTTCCTGCTTTGTTTGCATTACTTCCAGGAAAAGATCCTGCGGGCGGTCCTGCTTTGGTATTTGAAGTTTTGCCAATGGTTTTTGACGCAATGCCTGGTGGGAATTTCATTGGGGCTTTATTCTTTTTACTATTATTGGTTGCGGCTTTAACCTCTAGTATTTCAATGTTGGAGGTTCCGGTGGCTTATTTTATTGATGAAAGAAAATGGAGCAGAAAAAAGGCAGCTTGGACAATAGGTATTGCTGCAATGGCTCTTTCAGTACCATCAGCATTATCTTCCATCGAAGGCAATTTTTTTGAGTCATTGACACTCTCTTTCTTGGGCAATACTCAGGTAGGCTTTTTTGCTATCATGGATTTCACATTTGGCACTTTTGCTGTAGTGGTGATATGTTTGATGCTCAGCCTTTATACAGGTTGGGCCAAGAAAATCGGGGACTTTGCCAATGAACTTGCTTTAGGAGCACCGGGATTTAAAGGAGGCATTAGGTCTGCATGGATTTTCTTCATCAAATGGGTTTGCCCAATAGTGATAGCTCTGGTATTGTTGGATCTTCTTGGGATCTTCGGAACCCCACAAGAAGGTGGCTGATCCTTAAATCGAGCTTATATAGTATAAGAGAAGGGCTTTAACAGCCCTTTTTTTATATATTCAGATTTGCTTTTTATTAAATTATCTTTGTTCTTTACGAACGTGATTCTCACCCTTTCATATGAAAATACTTGTTGTTGACGATGATGCCATCAATAGATTGGTTTTGCGTAAATTATTTGAAAAAGAGCAACATACGGTCCTAACTGCGGAGAATGGGGTAGAAGCTTTAGCCATTCTGATAGCAGAGGAAGATGTGCATGTCGTGATAACGGATATCATGATGCCAGAAATGGATGGAATTGAACTCCTCGGGGAAATTAAACTTAACGACAAAATCAATAAATTACCTATTATCGGATTTACAGCTGGAGACATAGATTATTTCAGAAGTATTACCCCAGTTTGCTTTGACCGCTTATTACCAAAACCTATGAATTTTCACGAGTTGTACCATATCACCCATCAATTTGTGGAGCAAAGGACTGTTTGAATGATTTTTTTTCATTCAGTTTATTTTTATTCGTTTTCCCGTGTCTTCCAAAAACAAAATACTTACTTTGGGTTTGAAATGAAAAATAAACCCAAATGAAAAATTTCATAGTGACGCTTTTAGGAATAATCATTGCCTTTTCGGCAAGTTCCCAAGATTTCTCAATAGGACCAAAAATAGGAGTTTCCCAAGCAAATATTTCGGTTACAGGGGATGATTTTGTTTCCGGCGATGATAACCTTGGGTATCATGTGGGTTTGTTTGTGCGTATGGGAGGCAATTCAATCTTTATTCAACCTGAATTTTTATACACCAATACTGGAGGATCATTTATCCAAAAACAAACCAACGGAACAGATATTTCGATTGACGCCAATTTTAATAGGGTGGATATACCTTTTATGTTCGGATTCAAATTAGCAGATTTCTTCCGGTTGCAGGCTGGACCTATAGCCTCAATCCTGATTGATTACCGGATTGAAGATGCGTTGCAAGTTCCTTTAGATGTTGACTACAATACTTCTACTATTGGCTATCAGGCAGGAATCGGATTTGATATTGGGAATTTTATCCTTGATTTGAAATATGAAAATTCTCTGGGAAAAATTTCAAAGTCTAACCCAAATTTTCCAACTGACCAAAGACAAAATCAAATCATTGTATCTGCTGGGTTCAGGCTATTTTAAATATAAGGCTCTTTCCCTTTACAAATATTCAATCTTTAAAATAAAAATACCTGCAAAATCATCTGCAGGTATTTTTATTTATAGCATGTTTTTGCGTGAAGTTAAAAATCAGGCAATTATTTTATTTCAAAGGCAAGTTCATCCATGCCGATATTGTTTTTTACAATGATTCAAAATCTACTACCACTGCTTCAACACGTGCTGCGGTTGAAAAGTTGCAAGGTAAATCAATTATTTTATTCATTGGTGGATTGAGTAAAGGTGT
>NZ_JBGSXS010000405.1:0-2283 GCF_041751335.1 Aquiflexum sp. | reverse complement strand
TGAAGCAAATGATATGGGGTATTCAGTAGTCCCAATGGAATTTGGTACAAGTTTTCATGGAATAGGTAATGAAAAAATCCGCCCCTATCAACCTTGGTTGCCTCCCTTTCATGAATTTAGAGTTGGGGGAACAGGTTTGTCCGGAATAGCTTTTGCAGATGACTTTTCAGGATCTTTTCCTGAAGAATGGAAAGATGTCGCTTTTTTAGCTAATCCAATTACCGGAACAATTAATTCAGTAAAAATTACCAGAAATCCTGATGGTAGTTACAGTTCAAATCACCTTGAAGATCTATTGGTTTCTGAGGACCCATGGTTTCGTCCAGTCAATATGGAGTTTGGGCCAGATGGTTCTCTTTACATTGCAGATTGGTATAACAAGATTGTGTCCCATAATGAGGTACCCACCACCCATCCGGAAAGAGATAAATCACATGGTAGAATATGGAGGATTCGGCATGTAACCCAGAAAAAAAGAGAAATTCCAGATTTCAGAATGATGAAAACCGAAGATTTGGTGGAGCATCTTAAGTCTCCTTCTCTTTGGGCAAAAAGGTCTGCATGGCAGCAAATATCCGATCGTCCAATCTCTGAAACCACAAAATTATCACCAAGCTTAATCCATCTTGCCAGTGACTCATCAATGGATGAAATAACGCGAATTCATGCACTTTGGAGTCTTGAAGGAATCAATCATTACGATGAAAAACTGATGGATGACCTGATCCAAGACCCAATGGATAATTTAAGACGTGAAGCCATACGATCTCTTGTTACTTTTAATTTAAATCCTGCTGAAGCAGCCAATAAATTGATGGTTCTGATTGAAGATTCTAATGCTCTAATCAGGTCTCAGGTGTTACGGACTTTATCAGAAATCGGCAATGCAGTTCCCGAAACCATTGAAATTTTGCTTTTAGCCAGTAAACCTGAATTAAAGGGAAACCAAATGGGGGGGTCCTATGAAAGGAGATTCGAACGCTATCTTTCCAGAAAGGCATTAGAAAATTATCCTTTGGAGTTAGAGAAATTTTTGAATTCACCTGCAGCTTCAAAAATCCCTACCACAAATAAAATCTGGGCGACACAGGCTTTACCTAAGGAAAAGAAAGAACAATTTTTTATAAGCCTCTGGCCATCTGCTTCTATTTCTGAACTGGATGGGACTCACTTTATAATTGTCTCCCAAATGTTGGGCAATAAAGAAATCCAGGAAATGGTCAGGCCTTATTTCTCCAACCTGAATCAAGCCTCAAATTATGTCAGCTATGCTATCCAAAACCAAGCGCTAATCCAATCTGAGATACTTACTGATTTGCTAAAAAAACCTATATCGCACCTCTTAAACAAGGATTCTGAACTTGACAAAAACTTAGGTTTAGATGCTATAAGTAGATTTAAAATAAAATATTCTAACAACTCATTAAGTTCATTGATTAATAAAAATCTATCGGAAAAAACATTAAACCTTTTAATCAAAGCACTTGAAGTAGACTTTAATGCCAATCAAAAATACTTTTTTCAAATATTTCAAATTGAAGATTTTAGTTTTAGCAATCGAGCATTGGCATTAAATAATTTTTCCAAATCGAACCCCACAGAAGGAGAAAAAGAATTAATAAAATGGATTCCAATCATAGATCAATTTGAAAAAAGGGAAATAATTAATCTATTCTCTGGCTCTAACCAAGGTGCCGAAATTTTAAAAAAATTATTTGAAACTAACCTGTTGGAAATTTCAGCATTTGATAAATCATCAGCTGAACAAATTAAAAGTTACAATCCATCTGACCCTATCGGTACCAAAATATTAAACACGATTTACGAAATTGAAGAAAGCGATAGGAAATTTTTGAATGAAAAAATTCTAAGTTATAAAAATATAGTAAATAACAGTGAAGGAAGTGTATCAAAAGGTAAAGTTCTATTCGAAACTTGCCTCATGTGCCATAAAGTTGGAAATATAGGATATGATTTTGCACCTGCTTTAGATGGTTCAGCCAACAGGGACCTAGATGCCCTTCTAACTGCAATTCTGGATCCTGATGCGGCTGTAGAATCGAATTATGCAATGTATAGGGTCACGAAAAAAGATTTACAAAATATTGAAGGCTACCTTGTGAAAAAGGAGGACTCAGGAACTACTATTGGGTTCATGGGGGGGAATAAAATTTTCATTAATGCGGAAGACATCAAAAGTCAAGGTTACCTAGGGGGCCGTTCCTTTATGAATAAAGGCTTAATTGATAACCTTTCAGATGAGGAAATAGCTGATTTGTTTGC
>NZ_JBGSXS010000404.1:0-7077 GCF_041751335.1 Aquiflexum sp. | reverse complement strand
TGATGGCGTGCCTACCGATAATGCCAATGCACTTAACCCTCAGGATATTGAATCAGTTCAGGTTTTGAAAGATCCTGTTTCGGCATCCATTTATGGATCAAGAGCAGCAAATGGTGTTATTGTGGTAACCACAAGACAGGGTACTTCTGGTAGGACAAATCTTACTTATGATTCTTATGTTGGTTTCCAAGCCTTACCTGAGAGGGTTTTCCCTAGAATGTTGAACACAGCGGAATACAGAGAACACCTAATCATGGCAGCCGAAGGAGCAGGTATCCCATTCAACAGCAGGATTTTCCAGAATGGAATACCGAGATATCTAGTCTCCAATACGGATGTGAATGCTAGACCTCAGGACGCTACGAATCCGGACTTTGACAGGTATAATTGGGATCCTTACAGCTTTGAAAACACTTATCAGATAGCAGAAACAAGCCCAGGAACAGACTGGCATAGAGATGCTGCTCAAAATGGCGTCATCCACATGCATCAGCTTGGGGCGACTGGTGGAACAGATAAGGGAACTTATTCAATGGGTTTTAATTACTTTAATGCAGATGGAGTTTTTAGGGAGACAGGCCTTCAAAGAGTAACTTTAAGGGCAAACTCCAGATTCAGTCCCAAAAAATGGATCACAGTAGGTGAGAATCTTCAGTTGGCCTTTACTGACCAATTTGGATCATCCGGTAATCCAAATGACCTATCAGGGGGGTTGGATTTCAACAATGAGGGACAAAACCCTTGGTATCTGGCAACCAGAGCAGCTCCTTTTATTCCATTACAGGATATTAATGGAAATCCTGCCGGAACTTCTATGGGTGGTGCAGGTCAGACATTAACAGCACATGCAGTATTGCCCAGAAATAGAGACAATAAATTCAAAGGATTAAACTTATTTGGTAATGTCTTCGCACAATTACATTTGACAAAGGATCTGACGGCATCCACGTCCTTTGGTTTAGATCAGAGATACGGAAATGGCTTTAATTTTACATGGATTACACCTGAAAAAGCAGAACCAATCAGAAACAATGCTTATAGTGAGTATTTCTTTGCATCTACAACTTGGACTTGGACAAATAGTTTGCAATATAACCTGAATATTAGTGATAAGCATATCATCAAACTTTTTGCTGCAACAGAATCCATATTTGATCAAGGAAGGTTTTTAAGTGCCAGCAGAAGAGATTATGATTTCAATGATCCGGATTTCAGGTCTATCAATACCGGTAAGAACCTTCCTCAAAATGGCGGTGCTCCAGGAACCCCTAGAACCCTTTCTTCTATTTTTGGTAAAGCAGAATATCAGTTAATGGACAGGTATCTTTTCAGTGCCACCGTTAGAAGGGATGAGGCATCTGTATTTGGTCCTGAATTCAGGGTCGGTGTTTTCCCTGCATTTGGATTTGGATGGAGAATTTCTGAAGAATCATTTATGCAGTCAGCCACTTATTTCGATGAATTGAAACTTAGAGGTGGTTGGGGACAAATGGGTAGCCAAAGAAACGTAAGTGCTAACAATGCCTATTCCTTCTTTGGTGCCAACCTATTTTCAACAGCCTATGACATTGCAGGTACTAATGGATTACCTCAGATTGGTTATAGACCAAGTGTTGTAGGTAATCCAAGCACAAAATGGGAGTCAGCAGAGATGGTCAATATAGGTCTTGACGGATCTTTGTTTGGTGGAAGATTGGATTTCACTGTTGAGTATTTCAATAATACCACTAATGATCTCTTAGTGGATAGACAAAGAAATGGTTTGGAACCTAATGTTGGTCAACCTAGAATTAATGTGGGTACCATGGTTAACAAAGGTGTCGATGGTTCCTTGTCTACCAGAGGTAAAATGGGAAGAGACTGGAGTTACAATGTGGGCATGACCTTCACCCATTACAGAAATGAAGCTGTTAAAATTGACGCAGAAGGAACTTCATTCTTGTTGTTTGGTGCAGGTCGTTTGGGTAATGTGCAGCGAATTGAAGCAGGTCAACCATTGGCTTCTTTCTGGGGATGGCAGATAGATGGTATCTTCCAGAATGAGGAAGAAGTTTTGGCACATGCTGATATGCCTTATAAAAGAGTTGGGTCTTGGAAAATCCGTGATATCAACGGTGATGGTGTGATTGATGGAAATGATCAAACTTTCATTGGAAACCCAATTCCCAAATTCCAAATGGGTTTTGATATTGGTCTCAACTACAAAAACTGGGATTTTCAGACATTTTTATTCTGGAACCAAGGAAACCAAATCTATAACTACACCAAATGGAGTTCGCACCTCAGAGGATTTGAAGGCGGTTACAGTGCTGATGTACTTTATGATACCTGGACCCCGGAAAATAGAGGAGCAAGTATGCCGATTTTGAATGCGAATGATACTTACTCAGGGGCTATATCCAATTCTTGGTACGTTGAAGACGGATCATTCTTGAGAGTAAGACAGATGCAGTTAGGCTATACATTTCCAATGGTACAGATTGCAAGGTTGGGAATGTACAGAGCTAGGGTATATGTCCAAGGTCAGAACATGTTTACTTTCACCAATTACTCAGGTCCTGACCCGGATATCGGAATTCTGGGCAACAGCGAGTTGCAAATGGGTGTTGACCAGTTTAGAACACCTGCCCCAAGAACAATCATTTTTGGGATTAATGTAGGGTTTTAATTAATTCATTAATAAAGATAAGACAATTATGAAAAGTAGAATAATATATTTTCTGATGTTCTTCGTGGCTGCATCATGTTTGATTTCCGCATGCAGCGAAGAATTTTTGGATAGACCGCCACTAGGCTCCATATCCGAAAATGCGCTCGCCAATGAAAATGGTGTAAATGGATCCCTTTTGGTTGCTTATAGGGCATTACAAGGGAATCAGATTGGGAACTGGTATACCAGTCCCAACAATTGGCTTTGGGGAGGGGTAAGGTCAGACGATGCTTATAAAGGGACTGAAGCCCTTGATCAGGCAACTGAAATCAATCCCGTTGAAAGGTTTGAAGTTTTGCCATCCAGCCCATCCACTACCAACAAATGGAGGGCCATCTATGATGGTATAGGTATGGCAAACATTACCATCCGACTATTGGAAAAAGCAGCTGATATCCCAGCTGATAGAAGAAGCAACATTTTGGCGCAAGCCAGATTTATCAGGGGATTTCTTCATATGGAAGCAGCAAAGAATTTCAAGAACGTTGCTTTTGTGGATGAAACTGTGATCACCACAGAACAGTACAGGGCTATAGTGAATACCCAAAATATCTATCCTAAAATTGAAGAGGATTTGAAATTCGCTATGGACAATCTTCCAAATACTCAGCCTCAAATTGGTAGGATTAATAAGTGGGGTGCAATGGCTTTCCTTGCTAAAGCCCATTTGTATCAAAATAAGTATGCCGAAGCTAAAGCATTATTTGATCAGCTAATTGCAAATGGGACAACCAGTAATGGAACCAAATACGGTTTGGAGGCTGAATTCAGAAATGTTTTCAGAGGTGAGTTCGAAAACGGTAAGGAAATAATATTCTCTATCCAATATACAGTAGGTGATGGAACTGGAGGTGCTAACTCCAACAAGGAATTGGAACTGACCAATCCCCACAATAATGGCCCGGTTGGATGTTGTGGGTTCTATCAACCAGCTCAAAGCTTGGTAAATGCCTATAAAACATCAGGAGGATTACCATTAATCGATACCTACAATCAGGTAAATGTGAAAAACCATGAGTCCAATCCAAATGATTTCCCTGACAGAGGTCAATTGGATCCAAGGTTGGATTATACAGTAGGTAGAATAGGAGTTACCTATAAAGACTATGGAATTGCTGCTGCAACCTGGATCAGACAGCTTGCAAATGGAGGCCCATGGTTGCCTAACAAACATATCCAATGGCGAGATGAAGTAGGCCCATTCTTTGTGCCAGGAAGTTGGGGACAAGGCCAATTGGGTAAAAACCAAATTGTAATGAGATATGCTGATCTCTTGTTGATGGCAGCTGAAGCTGAAGTGGAAGTTGGAAGCTTGGCTAAAGCCCAGGAATATGTAAATACTGTCAGGGCAAGAGCAAAAGGTTCCACAGTTGTAACCAATGCCGCAGGTGTGCCTGAAGCAAATTACCAAATTGAATTATATCCAGGTATATGGACTGATAAAGATGCTGCTAGAAAGGCAGTTCGTTTTGAAAGATATTTGGAGTTGGCCATGGAAGGTCATAGATTTTATGACTTGGTAAGGTGGGGTACTGTTGGTCCGGTAATGACAGCATTCCTAGCTAAAGAAAGCCCAATCAGAACTCACCTTGCAGGTGCTGATTTTCAGACAGGTAAAGACGAATACCTTCCTATTCCTGAATTTGTGGTTAACCAAGGTGCTGGAAATATCCAGCAAAATCCAGGTTATTAATAGTTGATCATATGGTTTTTAGGAGAGGTCTTATCTATTAAGGCTTCTCCTATTTTTTTTCAAAAAAGCCTCTTATTTTTCAGGTAGAAATTATTCCAGCCCTTACCTTAGATTCATGAAGTATTTGGTATATATGTTGTTTTGCTTTCTTCTATTGCAGTCCTGTAAACAAAAAGAGCAAAAGCTATTCAAATCTATTACCAGTTCCCATTCAGGGATAACTTTTAATAACGCCATTTCTGAAACAGATTCATTCAATATTCTCACTGATGAATATATTTTCAATGGAGGGGGTGTTGCAGTGGCTGATTTTAACAATGATGGATTACCGGATTTATTTTTTACAGGCAATCAGGTCGGAAATAAGTTGTACCTCAACGAGGGTGGTCTAAAGTTCAAAGACATTTCTGAAATAGCAGGTATAAAATCTTCAGAAACCTGGAGCACTGGTGTAGCTGTGGTGGACATCAACGGAGACGGATTGATGGATGTCTATATGACTGCGGCCATGTACCCGGATCGAGAAAGAAGAGCAAACTTGCTTTTTGTGAACCAAGGATTGAATGAGCAGGGAATTCCTGTTTTCAAGGAACAGGCAAAAGAATTTGGAATAGCAGATACCGGGAATGGTATGGGAGCTGTATTTTTTGACTATGATAAAGATGGTTTTTTGGACCTGTTTGTATTGAACAATGAGCAAAGTCAGACCATCCCCATCAATTACAGACAAAAGATTGTTGATGGGTCAGCAGTCAACAACGACCAATTGTACAGGAATAATGGGAACGGGACTTTTACCAATGTAACAATTGAGGCAGGCATCTTGATTGAAGGATTCGGATTGGGATTGGCAGTAGGTGACATCAATGGAGATGGGTGGACGGACATTTATATCAGTAACGATTATATCACCAATGATATCCTTTACATCAACAATGGGGACGGGACCTTTACCAACAAAATAAAAGACTATATCCGTCACCAAAGCATGTTTGCTATGGGTTGTGATATTTCTGATTTCAATAATGATGGATTTCTGGATATCATCACTTTGGATATGCTTGGGGAAACCAATTACAGAAAGAAGACAACGATTTCTAAAAACCTCTATCAGAATTACATTAACAATGAAACTTGGGGCTATGAATATCAGCATGTAAGAAATATGCTGCACATGGGTAATGGTCCTGATATTCCATTCAGTGAAATAGGACATCTTTCAGGTATTTATCAGACAGATTGGAGTTGGGCACCTTTATTTGCTGATGTGGATAATGATGGCTGGAGAGACCTGTTTGTGACCAATGGATTTCCAAGGGATATTACTGATAAAGACTTCGCCAATTATAGAGTGGATGTAGGAAGGATCGCCACAACAAGTCAATTGCTGGATTCTTTGCCCAAAGTGAGAATCCCGAATTATGGATTTAGAAATAATGGAGACCTGACTTTTGAAAACATTACCCAAAAATGGGGACTTGATATACCCTCTTTTTCCAATGGAGCTGTTTTTGCGGACTTGGATGGAGATGGAGATCTGGACTATGTGGTCAACAATATCAATGATGAGGCTTTTTTATTTGAAAATACCCTCAACCAAAATAGAGATATCCCCAACTTCCTGAGGGTTAAACTGGAAGGCCCCAAAAACAATCCGATGGGTATAGGAGCCAAGGTTGTTTTAAGATTTTCAGATGGAAGTTTCCTTTATCAAGAACAACAATTGTCAAGAGGTTACATGTCCTCGATGGATGAAATATTGCATTTCGGAGTGGGCAATAAATTAGATTCAATTTCGATAGAAGTATTATGGCAAGATGGGAAATACCAAAAACTGGATCAAGTTGGTATCAATCAATTGGTGACAGTTTCTGAAAAAGAAGCCGGTTTAACTGAAAAAGCTGACTTAAGATTTCCATTAGTTCCAAAAGATAAACCAAAAATAATGGCAGAGGTGTCAGCTGACCTAGGCATAGATTTTACCCACCAGGAAGTAGATAAAATTGACTTCAATGTACAAAGAACATTGTTGCACAAGTTGACCCAATTTGGACCTAGCCTTGTGGTCGGTGACCTGAACGGAAATGGGCGGGAGGATTTTATTGTAGGAAGTGCTACGGGCTTTGGAGCAAAAGTTTTTTTTCAGCTGCCGGATGGCAAATTTGAAGAAAGTGAGCTTTTTGGATTCGAGGATGAAATGAAATTTGAAGAAATGGGGATGGTGCTTTTTGACATGGATAATGATGGTGACCTGGACCTTTATTTGGTTTCGGGAAGCAATGAATTCAGTCTTGGATCTCCACTTTACTCAGATAGATTATACTTGAATAATGGGAATGGAAAATTCACTCATGCTCCAGATAAAATACCTGATATTAATGCAAGCGGCACTGTTGTAAGATCTGCCGATTTTGATGGAGATGGTCATGTGGATTTATTTGTGGGTGGCCGAACACCTATTGCTCAATATCCCTTGCCTGAGCGCTCCTTCCTATTGAAAAACAATAATGGGAAATTGGTTGATGTTACCGATGAGCTTTTGCCTGAATTGAGGGATATAGGAATGGTCACTGATGCCCTTTGGACCGATGTGGACAATGACGGGATTCTGGAACTGATTATTGTTGGTGAATTGATGCCTATCACTGTTTTCAAATATCAGAACGGTAAATTT
>NZ_JBGSXS010000403.1:0-2004 GCF_041751335.1 Aquiflexum sp. | reverse complement strand
ACTTTATACATTTGAAGAGTTGAATCATTTTATCCATTTCATTGGAGACGATATCTATAACGTGATAGCCTCCACCCAGATAATGTTTAGATCGGGGTTCCTTTGCCATTTTCGAATTGTGGCAATCTACAATCTAAAATCTTACCCTCATCACCTCAACCCAAAATTCCCGACATAAAAATCCTTATCCACCTTTACCTCAGCCCTTTGATCCACTTTCAATTCAGTCCATTTTGTAGTGGGAAAAATACGTAATTTGTTTTCCCCAAAATCCAAATCGACTGGCATATCGAATGAAGTAATGCAATTGGTCCAGCGGAAGTTCAAGGTTTTATCATCAGAGAAATAGTGCTCTAAAACCGGAACAGAACTGTTTCTCAGGTACTGATCAAAAAAAGCAGTGAGGTCGATTCCTATTTTTTGGGCCATATAATTTTCCACCTGTGCTGTGGTGACGGTCTGATGATAGAATTCACGGTTGAGTCCCCGGAGGATATTTCTCCATTTCTCATCATCATTGGTGATTTCTCGAAGCGTATTCAGGATATTTCCTCCTTTGTAGTACATATCACCCGAACCTCTATGGTTCACCGAATACCTTCCGATTATCGGTAGTTTATTGTCAATTCTGGTACGGGTGCCACGCACATATTCTTGCCCCGCTTCTTTTCCATAGAAATAATCCACAAAGAGACTTTCGGTATAATTGGTAAAACTCTCATGGATCCACATATCCGCCACGTCCTTGTAGGTGATATTGTTGGCAAACCATTCATGACCGGATTCATGGATGATGATAAAATCAAATTTCATTCCCCAACCTGTACCACTTAGGTCGGTACCCCTATAGCCGTTTTCATAGCCATTGCCATAAGTGACTGAACTCTGATGCTCCATACCCAAATAGGGCGCTTCTACCAGTTTGTAACTATCTTCATAAAAGGGATAAGGTCCAAACCAGTGTTCGAAAGCTTCCATCATACGCCGGGCATCCTGAAACTGCACTTTTGCCTTTTCCAGATTATCCCGCAGGACATAGTAATCCATATCTAGAATTCCTTTTTCCCCCTGATATTTTTCAGAAAAATTCACATAATCCCCGATATTGATATTTACACCATAGTCATTGATGGGATTGCTGACAAACCAGTGATAGGTTCTCTTTTTGCCTTTCTTTTCCACTTTCCTCAATCTTCCGTTGGAAATATTCATCAGGTCTTTGGGTACAGTCACGCTGATCAGCATGCTGTCCACCTCATCTGCAGGATGGTCTTTGCTTGGCCACCAAATACTGGAACCTATCCCTTGGTTGGAAGAAGCTATAAAGTGTTTGCCGTTATCATCCTTTTGCCAGGTGATTCCACCGTCCCAAGGCGGACGGATAGCTTCCTTGGGTTGGCCTCCATAGATGATTACGATTTCCTCATAAGTTCCTTGAACCTGCTTTTTGGTCAAGCTTATAAAATGAGCAGCGCCTTCTTTCCGGATCTTTAAATCCTGTCCATCTTGTGTTGCTGAAACAATCTTTAGAGGTTCCTGAAGGTCAATCTGCATAACCTGATGCTCCTTTCTAACCTGATAGCGCACCTTATTCTTTCCGGCAATGGATTTCGTCTCAGGGAAAATTTCCACATCCAAATGGTAATAATTCAAATCCCACCAACCACGTTCCGGAGTGATACTTCCCCTTAAGGTATCCGCACGGGTAAACTTTTCCTGTGAATAGGAAATAGATATAGAAAGAAAAAAGAGCAGCGTGGCAAAGAGTTTTGTTAATATGTTCATGGGTGGAAATTAGCAAAGGCTATTGAAATTTCAACACTTTATTGAAGTCGTATTTTAAAAAATTAAAAACAGATTGACGCAACATGTCTTGTCCTGAAATAGGTTTACATATTTAAGTAGTCCAAATTGCGAAAACTAGACATCGTCTATAACCTTTTACAGCTTAGGGATACAAATGGAAATCCTTTTTTCGGGAGGAAAGCGGGAAGAAAAAAGATT